>JAEXZK010000094.1 GCA_023451415.1 Bacillota bacterium
GCCCAGGGCGATAGCTGTGACAACGCCGCCGATGCTCCCACGGACCAGCACAACGTCCGCCGCCTCGATGGCCACGTCGGTGCCGCTGCCGATGGCGATGCCCACATCGGCTTGTGTAAGGGCGGGGGCGTCGTTGATCCCGTCGCCCACCATGGCTGTGATTCTCCCGTCCTCCATCAGCTTTTTGACATAGCCCGCCTTGTCCTGGGGAAGAACCTCGGCAAAAACGGTGGTGAGCCCCGCCTGGCGGGCGATGGCTGCGGCTGTGCGTTTGTTGTCGCCGGTAATCATGGCGGTATCGACGCCCATTGCTCCCAGCTTCCGGATGGCCGCCCCGCTGTCCTCCTTGAGGACGTCGGCGACGGCGATGACCCCTGCAAAAGCCCCGTCCACCGACAGGAACATGGGGGTCTTGCCCTCTTCTGCCAGGCGGTCGGCCTCGGGGAACTCGGGGGCCCCGGAAAAAGCCCTGGTCCCCACCCGGACGGCGGCGCCCTCCACCACGGCTTCAATTCCATGGCCGGTGTGGGCCGCAAAGCCGGTTACCTTGGCAAGGGCAACGCCTCTCTCCTGCGCACAGGCCACAACAGCCTCCCCCAGGGGATGTTCCGATGCTTTCTCGCAGGAGGCCGCCAGCCGGAGAAGCTCTTCCTCCGGCAGCCCCCGGGGCAGAATATCGGTGACCTGGGGCTTGCCTTGGGTGATGGTTCCCGTTTTGTCCAGAATAACGGTGTTCACACGCTGGGCACGTTCCAGGGCCTCTGCATTTTTAAAAAGAACCCCGTGCTGGGCCCCTTTTCCGGTGCCTACCATGATGGCCGTCGGGGTGGCCAGGCCCAAGGCGCAGGGGCAGGCAATAACCAGCACCGCAATAAACACCGATACTGAAAAGGCGATCCCCTCCCCTGCCAGCAGCCAGCCGAGGGCGGACAGCAGGGCTATTGCCATCACCGCCGGAACAAAGACGCCCGAGACCCTATCGGCCAGCCGGGCTATGGGGGCCTTGGAGCCCTGGGCGTTTTCCACCAGCTGGATGATCTGGGCCAGGGCGGTGTCCCGTCCCACCTTGGCAGCCTCCATCCTGATAAAGCCGTTCTTGTTGAGAGAGGCCCCCACCACCTTGTCCCCAGGCCCCTTGTCCACCGGCATGCTTTCCCCGGTGAGCATGCTCTCGTCCACCGCCGTGGCGCCTTCCAGCACCAATCCGTCTGTGGGGATGCGCTCCCCGGGGCAGACCAGCAGGACATCCCCTACCCGCACCAGCGCAAGGGGGATTTCCACCTCCCGGCCGTACCGCTCAGCCCGGGCGGTCTTGGGGGCCAGGTCCATCAGCCGCTTGATCGCCTCGCCGGTGCGGCCCTTGGAGCGGCTCTCCAGCACCTTGCCCAGGAGAACCAGCGCGATGATCATAGAGGCACTTTCGAAGTAGAGGCTGTGGACGGCGTGGAGATCTCCCTCCCAAACCCGCCAAGTGGAATAAACGCTGTACCCAAAGGCAGCCGTGGTGCCGATGGCGATGAGGCTGTCCATATTGGGCGTACGGCGGAAAAGCTGGGCGTAGCCCACGGTAAAAAAGCTATACCCCGCCCCCAGCACCGGCAGGCAAAGGAACAGCTGAGCCAGAGCCAGAGGGAGGGCGTTCTCCATCCCGGCAAAAGAGCTGGGATAAGGCAGCCTCAGGGGCATCATGGGGGCCATGGCCAGATAAAACAAAGGGACGGCAAAAATCATGGCCAGAACCATCCTCCCCCTGAGGGCGCGGTATTCCCGGTCCTTCCGGTCCCGGGCCTCCCCAGGGGTCTCGTCAGCGACCACATAATAGCCGCTCTCCTCCACCACCTGCCCAATGTCACCCAAGGTGAGGAGACTTTCGTCATAGTCCACCGTGGCCATCTCGGTGGCAATGTTGACGCTGGCCCGCCGGACGCCCCGGCGGCGCAGCAGGGCCTTTTCCAGGTTGGCGGCGCAGGACGCACAATGCATCCCGCCGATTTTGAGCTGCTTGTTCATTGGATTCCTTTCCCGCGGGGCGGAGCCGGCGCTTCGGGTCCGTTTATTAAGTATAGTTCCGCGGATTTCTTTTTTCAAGCCCGGTTCCGGACATACTAAAGGCACGGGAACCGCAAGCGGTATTTCCTTTCCGCTTCATCCTTTATTCTGTCCCGGCGGGAGGGTTTCATTTATGGAGAGCAACCGGCGTTACGGCCTTTTTACCGCCGTAGCCATAATCACCGGCGTGGTCATCGGCTCCGGCATCTTCTTCAAAAGCGACAATATCCTGGCCCTGACCGGCGGCAGCGTCCTGCTGGGGGCGGCCGTCTTTTGTCTGGCTGCCGTCAGCATCATCTTCGGCAGCCTGTCCATCGCCCGGCTGGCCGCCCTCAGCGACAAGGACGGCGGTGTCATCTCCTACGCCGAAGAGTGGTATGGCATGGGGACAGCCTGTGTTTTCGGCTGGTTCCACACCTTTCTCTATTATCCATCTCTCATTGCCGTGGTGGCGTCGGCCGCAGGGTATTATCTCCAGTCCCTTCTCGGTTGGGCCCACACTCCCGAATCGGAGCTTCTTCTGGCTTTGGGCATTGTGGGGGCCGCCCTTCTCCTCAACTTTTTCTCTCCCCTCCTGGGGGGGATTTTCCAAAACGTCTCCACCGTGGTCAAGCTTGCCCCGCTGCTTTTTATCGGCGTGGCCGGCCTGGTGATGGGCGATCCCCTGGCTGTCCTCGCCCCAGGCACGCCGGCTCCGCCCGTCGCCGGGGCAGGCTGGCTTGGCGCGGTGGCGCCGGTGGCTTTCTCCTTCGACGGATGGATCGTAGCCACCTCCCTCTGCCATGAGATCAAGGACAGCAGGCGTACCCTCCCCCTGGCCCTGGCCGCCGCTCCCCTGGTTATCCTCCTGGCGTATCTCTTTTACTTTGTGGGCATCTGTACACTGGTGGGGCCGGACGTCATCCTGGAGATGGGGGACGCCCATGTGGGCTATGCCGCGAGGCTTCTGTTGGGCCCCCGCGGCGGACGGTTTTTGCTCTCCCTGGTTCTGATATCCGTTCTCGGCACCGTCAACGGCCTTACCATGGGGATGCTCCGCCTCCCCCGTGCGCTGGCCGCCCGGAATATGCTGCCCGCATCCCCCGCCCTGGCCCGGGAGTCTCAGCACACCAGCGTCTCCCCCGCCTGCGGGCTTACCGCCGCCATGGCCTGTGCCCTCTGGCTGGCCCTCCACTATCTCACCGGCAAGTTTGCCCCTCTCTCCCACTCCGACGTTTCGGAGGCTGCCATTGTGGTCAACTACGGCGGCTATATTCTTTTGTATGCCGCCGCCATCCGGGCCACCCGCCGTCCGCTGGTCCCCGTTCTGGCCATGGCCGGCTCGGTGATCATCCTCCTTGGAGGCGCCCAGAGCCCCCTTTTCGGCTGGTATCTTCTGATCTGCCTCCTGCTGGGGGTCTGTGCCTTTCTCTACTACCGGGCCCACCGCAGGCAGATCCATCCATAAGCCAAGGCAGGCATGCCCCACCGCACCGCGCTGTCCGGATTTATGGCGGATCTATTCGTGCAGCGCCCGGAATTCCCCAAGCCAGTGCTCAAAATGGCCATCACCGCTTTTGCCCAAGACACCCTCCCGCCGGCAGGCAGGCATACTAAAACCACAGGACAAAAGCGTCTGCCGTCTTTTTCTTGGACTTGGTTGACACATCATTGGTTTCGTGTTATAATTAGTTTATCTATTTAGCAATACTAATTAGTTATAATAAAGGAGCCGCAAATTTGTGGACAATAAGTATGTGCAGCAGTTCAAAAAAGGTTCGCTTGAAATGATTTTGCTTTGTTTGATCGCCAAAAAAGAAACCTATGGCTATGAAATTATTACAGAGCTAAACGATAACGGCGCCGCTGTTTTGGGATACGCAAAAGAAGGGACCGTTTACCCGATACTGTATCGTTTGCAGGAGGCAGGGCTTATCAAATGCAGAATTGCCCCCGCCGCCGCAAATGGAGGTTCCAAAAAGTATTATTCCATTACGGAAAAGGGACGGGAGGCCCTGATGGAACTGATTGATTTTTGGAAGCGTTATACGGTATGCGTAAACGATTTTATTAGGGATGGCGATTTTTCGGAGGTATTGATATGAAAGAAAAATATATTGAACAGGTAAAAAAGGAGCTTGCTGTTTCCCAAAAGCAGAAGAAAGAAGTTGTTCGTGATTTAAACGAAGCATTTGCTTCTGCCTCAGAGCATGGGGAAACAGAGCAGCAAGTAATGGAGCGTTTAGGCAGTCCAAAAGATTTTGCCGGCAATATACATGAGCAGCTGGGCATCAGCAGTGGGAAACGTAAGAAAAGAAAAAAGCTGTTTCAAATCACAATTGCTGCTATCGTATCAGTTGTATCATTTTCCCTTTCTTTTTTGGCAAAGGCGCTGAGAGCCCCTCAAAACATAATCGGGCAGGCGGACAGCATGACCTCTATCAAAGTTGAAGGGCCGGCTATCGACCCCATGATACTTTTTATACTGCTCGGCATAGCGGCTTTGGCCGTAGTTATCATTCTGGCTGTGCAATATCTCTGTAAAAGCAGTTTGAGGTAAGGAGTAAAAGGCCATGAAACAATTTTGCCGCTTGCTTGTCCCTTTTATTTGGGCAAGCGTTTTCATTTTGCTTGCCGGATGTTCCAACAACGATATTCCTTCTAAAAACAAGGGCACGGCATGGGATTTGGGAAATGCTGAGCCAATCTATGTGACGGAATGGCCGGAGAACGGGTTCACCTCGCAGATCGTTAAGCCCCAAAACGGCGAGATCGACTACATATGCGACTATTCTGATTCCGGGCGCTATCTTGTTGTGATGAAGGATATGGCAGAAGAAGAGTCTGCCAATTATATTGAAGAACTGAAAAAGCAGGGATATTCCGAAATCGCTTCCGAAGGAAGCGATGTGTCGGTTGGCATAATCCTGCAAAAAGATGATGTGTCTCTCAGTATTTCGTACTCTGGAACAATTCTCGGTATTCTCATA
>JAEXZK010000062.1 GCA_023451415.1 Bacillota bacterium
TGGCCATTTTGCTATGCTTTTGCATAGCAAAAAAGACCGCATCTGCGGTCTTTTTTTATTCGATTCAGTCCCCCCGCTCCCGCACCACCATGCGGATGGGGGTGCCGTCCATGGCAAACTGCTCCCGGATCTGGTTTTCCAGATTCCGCTGGTAGGAGAAGTGGAACAGCTCCGCCTTGTTGCAGAAGCAGACAAAGGTGGGGGGACGGGTGGCGGCCTGGGTCATGTAGTAGATCTTCAGCCGCTTGCCCTTGTCCGAGGGAGGCTGGACCCGGGCCGTGGCATAGGCCAGCAGGTCGTTGAGGCGGCCGGTGGAGATGCGCAGGGAGTTCTTCTCATTGACCAGGTTGATCAGCTCAAAGAGCTTGTCCACCCGCTGGCCCGTGAGGGCGGAGAGGAAGACAAAGGGGACGTAGGACATAAAGGAGAAGTCCACCTCCAGCTTCTGCCGGAACTCCTGCATGGTGCGGCCGTCCTTTTCCACCGCGTCCCACTTGTTGACAGCCACCACACAGGCCTTGCCCTGCTCGTGGGCATAGCCCGCGATCTTGCTGTCCTGCTCGGTAAAGCCCTCGGTGGCATCGATGACAATAACCGCCACGTCGGCGCGGTCCACCGCCATATAGGCCCTCAGGACGCTGTACCGCTCGATGTTCTCCTCCACCCTGCTTTTGCGGCGGATGCCGGCGGTGTCAATAAAGACATACTTGCCAAAGGGGTTTTCCACCGTGGTGTCGGTGCTGTCCCGGGTGGTGCCCGCCATGTTGGAGACGATGACCCGCTCCTCCCCGGCAATGCGGTTGATCAGGGAGCTTTTGCCCACGTTGGGCTTGCCGATGACCGCCACCTTGATATATTCGTCGGAATAGTCGTCCTCCCGGTCAAAGTCCAGATGCTCAAAGCAGGCGTCCAGCAGCTCGCCGGTGCCGTGACCGTGGACCGAGGAAACGGCGATGGGGTCGCCCAGCCCCAGGTTGTAGAATTCGTAGAAATCGGGGGGCACGTCACCGATGCGGTCGCACTTGTTGACGCAGAGGACTACCGGCTTGCCGCTGCGCAGCAGCAGGGCGGCGATGTCGCTGTCGTTGGCGGTGACGCCCGCCCGCAGGTCGGTGACCATGATGATGACGTCGGCGCTGTCGATGGCGATCTGGGCCTGGGCCCGCATCTTGGCCAGGATCAGGTCGTCGGTCTTGGGCTCGATGCCGCCGGTGTCCACAAGCATGAACTCCTTGCTCCGCCTCTCGCAGGGGGCGTAGATGCGGTCCCGGGTGACACCGGGGGTGTCCTCCACAATGGCCAGCCGCTGGCCGATGAGCTTGTTAAAGAGGGTGGATTTGCCCACATTGGGCCTGCCCACCACCGCGATAAGAGGCTTTGCCACAGGCGCTCGCTCCTTTCTTGATATGTTGATGCCCCATCCGCCCCGGGGAAAAGGGCCCGGGGGCGCAGGGGGGATTAAAGGGGGCCGGGATATTGAGAGGCGCGGCCCCCAAAAGGCCGGGACACCGGTTCCGGAAGGTCATCCCTCCCGGCCCAGCATGGCGTCCAGCAGGCAGAAGCCGTCCACGTCGTGGACCCGGACGGGGACGCCCAGGGCCTCCTCCAGCTGGGGGATGGTGCTGTCGTCCAGGAAGCGGTCCTTCTCATGGCGGAGCATCACCGAGGGCAGAAGGAGGGCCTCTCCCAGGTCCCTGCCCCGCAGCTCCGCGGCGATGTCCCCGCCGCAGATGAGGCCGCTGACGGTGACGGTGGGGCCGAAAAGCCGGTTGGGGATGGCAAAGGCCTGTACCTGGAGGCCGGGGAACTTCTCCGCCGCCGCGTCGGCCAGCTCCCGCATCAGGGGCTGGGCGGCAGCGCCGGAAGCGATGGACACCCGGCGGGGGAGGCTGTCCCCCTCCTCCAGGGCCAGGGCGCTGTGGAACTCGTCCTTCAGCAGGGCCCACAGGCCAACGCCATTGTCCAGCTGGGGGTAGTCCTCATAGTACTCGGGGCCGGGGATAGGCCGTCCGGCCTGGAGGAACAGCTCGTCCGAGGCAAAAGCGATGCGGCTGCCGTGCCGGCGGAGCATCTCCTGGCCAAACTCCTCGGCGATGTCCAGGCAGGCGGCGGCCTCCTCCCGGGTCATGACCCGCAGGGGGTAGAGGCCCTCCCGGTGCCTGGTGAGGCCCACCGGCACCAGGGCGATGCTCTGGACCCCCGGGGCCAGCTCCCCCAGGTCCCGCAGGCTGCGGCGCAGCTCTTCCCCATCGTTGAGGCCGGGGCAGAGTACCAGCTGGGTGTTGAGCTTGATCCCCGCCTCCACCAGCATGGGCAGATACCGCAGGGAGGGCCCCGACTGGGGGTTCTTCATCATCAGCTCCCGGAGCTGGGGGTTGGTGGTGTGCACCGAGACGTTGATGGGGCTGATGTGCATCTTGATGATGCGGCGGATCTCCTCCTCGGAGACGTTGGTCAGGGTGACGTAGCTGCCGAAGAGGAAAGACATCCGGCTGTCGTCGTCCTTGAAGTACAGGGTCTCCCGCAGCCCCGGGGGCAGCTGGTCCACAAAGCAGAAGATGCATTTGTTTTTGCAGTGGTGCTGCCGGTCCATGAGATAGGTGTCAAACTCCAGGCCCAGGTCGTCGTACTGGCCCTTGCGGATCTTGAGGAACCGGGTCTCCCCTTCCCCGCCGCGCAGCTCCAGCTCCAGCCGGGGCTCGGTCATGTAGAAGCGGTAGTCCAGCACGTCCTGGACGGGGTTGCCGCTGATGGACACAAGGGTTTCCCCCGGATGGACGCCCGCCCGGCTGGCCGGGGAGCCTTCGTCCACGCTTTTGATGAGCACCGCCATGGGGGCGCGCCTCCTTTCCGGAAAGGCTCCTTGGTTAGCCTTCCCGTTTTGCCTCAAAAAAACAGAGGAGGACTTGGCATCCTCCTCCACTTTCGGTTTCCTTATTCCGCCTCGACCTTGACGACCTCACGGCCCTTGTAGTAACCGCAGTTACCGCAAACGCGGTGGGGAAGCTTCAGCTCGCCGCACTGGGTGCACTTGCAGAAGTTGGGCACAGGCAGTTTCCAGACATTGGAACGTCTGCTGTTTTTCCGGGCTTTGGAGCTTTTTCTCTTGGGTACCGCCATCTTTCAGCACCTCCTTAACTTGATCCTTATTCATCTTCTTCAAAGAACTTGTTCAGGGCTTCCAGCCGTGGATCCCCGCCGTCGGTCCGGCATCCGCAGTCCGCTTGATTGCGGTCGCACCCGCAGACGGGGCAAAGACCCTTGCAGTCTTCCCGGCACAGGAACTTGGTGGGCAACTCCAGGAGGATGTCGTTGGTAGCGAGCTCATCAAGCTCGACGATCCCTTCCGGCGCCACCACATAATCGTCGTCGTCCTCATTCTGGAGAGAACGGACCACGGTGTGGGTGCTGTGCTGGGTGATCTGTTTGGCAAAAGGGGTCAGGCAGCGGTCGCAGGTGAGGGACAGGGTGAACCAGTAGGCGCAGTCGAGTGAAACCACGCCGGCCCGGTTGCAGGCCTTGGCCATCATCCGTACGGGCTCTTTGAAAGGGGCCACGCCCCGGTATCTGAAGCTGCGAAGGTCCACATCTTCCGTTACCACATCGGATTCTCCCTCGCGGTCCAGCACCTTGCTCAGATCGAATTTCAAAGTATCGCCTCCATCCGTCCGACAGAGACAGTACGCCGCCGGCTTTTGTCCAGAAACGTCCCGGGGCGTACTAACCCCTTGGGCGCAACTGTCACGGAGAATATTATATAGTGCCGCAGTCCCTTTGTCAAGGGCTTATCCAAGGTTTTATGCGGGTTTTCGCCCTCTCTGGGCCGCGGCGGGGGAAATGATGCGTCTCATTGACAGCATTGCCGGAAAAGGGGTAGAATATAACGAAATTATGGCATTGTGGCAAAATTGCGGCGGATGAAGGAAAGGCGGGCAAGGCGATGAAGGAGTTTGGGATCGGGATGGTTTTGGGGCTGTCCAACATCATCCCGGGGGTAAGCGGCGGCACCATGGCGGTGGTCTTTGGCATATACGACCGCCTGATCCGTTTGATCAGTGATTTTGGGACGCAGATCAAAAAGGACTGGCTTTTCCTTCTCAAACTTCTGGCCGGGGGCCTGGCCGGAGTCCTCCTGTTCAGCCGACTCATGGTTTTTCTGCTCGACAGCTGCCCTGTGGCCGTCAATTACTTTTTTATCGGCATCATCATCGGCAGTCTCCCCCCGATCGGGAGGAAGGTCCGGGGGGCCCCAAAGGGCCCGGCGGCGGTCATATCCTTCCTCCTTCCGCTGCTGGCCATGACCGCCATGGCCCTGGGGACGGTCCAGGAGGACGCCACGGTCTACATCACCCGCCTGACGGCGGCGGCCTTTCTCCAAATGCTTTTTTACGGCGTTGTGGCGTCGGGGTGCATGATGATCCCGGGCATCAGCGGGTCCTTTATGATGGTCCTTTTGAAGGCGTATCCCTCCATTATGGCGGCGCTGGCCGGGCTGAACCTGCCAGTCCTCCTCCCCTTCGGGCTTGGTCTGATCCTGGGGCTCCTGCTCTGCGCCAGGCTGATTCGCTGGGTCATGGAGCGCTATGCCCCCTGCGCCTATGCCGGGATACTGGGATTCATGCTGGGGTCCGTTTTCTCCATCTGGCCGGGGCTGGGAGGGCTCCTGCCATGGGCGGCGCTGGCTGCGGGCGTGCTGCTCATCGGCCCTTTCAACCGGCTCTCGCGGCAGATCCGTGATTGCAGGTGCGGGCAGCGGCCCCGGGAGCCGGCCCCGGGGCCCCTTCTTTTTCTCCAAGGTGTTTCAAGCCCCGGACCGCCGTCCATACTAAACGGGAAGACACGCTCAAGAGAGAAAGGGGGACGGCACATGCGGCGCCAGACCAAACACGCCCTAGCCGCCTTCGGCAAATCCTTTGGCATCACCCTGCTGGCCATGGGGGTGGTGCTGGCAACCATCTGTTTTGCATTTTATACCAGGGCGCGCCGGCCCCAGGACCCCCAGGAAGAACTCCCCACCGCCTATCTTCCCCGGGATGAGGACCGCCTCAGCATCTTTATCGCCGGGGCGGAGGACGGGGTAACCCCTCCCGACGTCTATCTGCTCATGGGCTTCCTCCCCGACAAGGGGCGGATCGCCCTCTGCCTCCTCCCCCCCGCCACCTATGTGGAATACGGAGGCGAAGCCTCCACCCTGGGGAGCCTTTACCAGAGGGGGGGCTCCCGGTATGCCCAGCAGGCCCTGGCGGGATACCTGGGGATCCCCCTGGACCGGTGGGCCAAGGTGGAGGTGGAAGAGCTGAGCCGGATGATGAACATGACCGGGCTGATGGACTATTATCTGCCGGTGGACCTGAACGCCCAGCTCCACGGCCGCACGGTGGTGATGCCCAAGGGCAATTACCAGCTGGACGGCCGCAAGGCGGCGGATATCCTGGCCTATCCCGCCTACAAGGGCGGCGAGGTGGAGCGGAGCGACAGAGGGGCGCTGCTCCTTTCCCAGCTGGTGGGAGAAAACCTGCCCGCCTTCCTCACCGACGTGGGGGACGCCCTGATACAGACCGTCCTGGACACGGTGGATACCGACCTGTCCTGGAAAGATTATGAGGAGCGGAAGTCGGCCATGGTGTTCCTGGCCAAGCTGGACCTCCCCGCCACGGCCGTGGTGTACATCGACGGCAGCTCCAGCCGGGACAGGGGTGTGTTTTATCTCAGCCCCGGCTGCATCAGCCGCATTCAGGAGATGTATGGAGCACCGGGCGGCGGGCAGCCGGCCGGAGAGCCCTCCCCCGCCTCCATCCTGGCGGGAGGATAAAAAGCGAAAAAGCAGGAGGAGAGCCCTTGGCTCTCCTCCCGCCAAACATTACCGGCACAATGGGAAGGATATCACCCAATGAGAATTTTACCCACAGGGATGACCTCCCGGCGGCCCGGCCCTCCCATGGAGAGGGACACCGCCAGGGAGATAGGCCCCACCCGGCCCAGGAACATGGAGAGGATCAGCACCAGCCGGGAGGCGCCGCTGAGTTGGCCGGTGATCCCGGCCGAAAGCCCCACCGTGGCAAAGGCCGAAACCTCCTCATAAACGATATCGATGGCGTCCGCCTGCTGGTCCAGGGCAAAGTGGATGACCATGGCGGACAGCACCACCAGGCACAGGGCCAGCAGAAAAAGGGCCAACGCCTTGTAGACGGCCTTGTGCTCCACCCGGCGGCCAAAGATGATGGTGTCGTTTTCCCCCCGCATGACGCAGGCGACGGTCATAACGATGACGGCCACAGTGGTGACCTTGATGCCGCCGCCGGTGCCCGCCGGCGCGGCGCCGATAAACATCAGGGCGATGGAAAAGATTTTGGACAGATCGGTCATGGCCGCTTGGTCGATGGCGTTAAAACCCGCGGTGCGCACCGTCACCGACTGGAAAAACCCTCCCAAAAGCTTTTGAAAAAAAGGCATCCCGCCCAAGGTGGCAGGGTTGTTCCACTCGGCGGCCAGGAAGGCCGCCGCACCCCCCAGGAGGAGGATGGCGCTCATCACAAGCACCACCTTGGTATGGAGCTCCAGATGCCGGGTGCGCCGCCAGCGGGCCACATCCCGCCACACCACAAAGCCCAGGCCGCCCGTGACCACAAGGGCCGATACGGTGAGGAGGACCAGGGGGCTGTCCGCAAAGGACATGAGGGAGGAATAGGCCCCCTCGCTGCCCATCAGGTCGAACCCGGCGTTGCAGAAGGCCGAAACAGAGACAAAAATCCCCTTGGCGGCCCCCTGAAGGAAGCCGTACCGGGGGATAAAGGCCAGGGCAAGGAAAAGGGCGCCCAGTGCCTCGACGCCGAAGGTGATGCCAAAAATAGTGCGGACCAGGGCCCGCACATCGGCAAAGGAGTCGGTGTTCATGGACTCTTTGGCCACATCCATCCCCCGCAGGCCCATCTTGCGGCCCAGGGCCAGGTTGAAAAAGGTGGCAAAGGTGACCAGGCCCAGGCCGCCCACCTGGATCAGGGCCAGGATCACCGCCTGGCCGAAGGGGCTCCAGTAAAGATAGGTGTCGTGGACGATAAGGCCGGTGACGCAGGTGGCCGAGGTGGCGGTAAAAAGCGCCTCGTCAAAAGGGGTGGCCGTACCCCCGCGGGAGCTGATGGGCAAAACAAGAAGCGCGGTCCCCATCAGAATCACAAAAAGGAAGCTGACGGTGATGACCCGCGCCGGATTGCCGGTTAAAAACTTGTGGAGCCGGGAGCTGGGAGCGCTGAACAAATCAGTTCACCTGCCTGTTTGGGTGGTTTGAGCGTCCCCTTCCGCCCTGGGGATGCCCAGCCGCTTTTTGGCCAAGCGGATGAGACGTTTGTCGTTGGCAAAGGTGACCATTTCGGCCGCCTTGTCGATGGGGATCCAGTGAACCTCGCTGATCTCCTCCTCCTGAGGGATGAGGACCTCTCCCAGGGCCTTGCCCAGAAAATAGACCACCTGCTTTTTGACGCCGGGCTTGGGGAAATACTCCACGCTCTCCCGGAAGCCGTCCAGGAGGCGGATGCTGAGCCCGGTTTCCTCCCGGACCTCCCGGAGGGCGGTCTGACGTTCGTTTTCCCCCTGCTCCACATGCCCCTTGGGGAAGGACCAGTGGCCGCCGAACTTATGACGCAGGAGCACAAGATCATAGGCCCCCTCGTTTTTGCGGAACACCAGAGCTCCGCAGGATTTTTCTCTTTTCATGGTTTCCTTCACTTCCGCCGTTACCGTAAACGGCCAAAACCCAGCCTCCGCCGGTCGTTTTGAGGTGGCCGGTTTTGTCAGAAGGCCGTGCAGGCCCCTGCCGCCGAAGGCGAGGACATCGGCGATCCCCGGCTCCGGCGGAGAGCCTGGGGTGCGCATAGGATGACGGCCCGAGGGCCGCGGCGGCGAGGCTCGCCCTGCCCCGTCCGTCTGTAGACATAGTTAATATACCATTTTTGAGGGCAAAATGAAAGGGCGGCGGTGATTTTTTTGAAAAAGCACCCCGAAGTGCCCCGCGGCCTTCCTTGACAAACAGGTGGCGGGGCGGTAAAATGATAACGCTATGCGCCCGTAGCTCAGCAGGATAGAGCGTTCGCCTCCTAAGCGAAAGGCCACGCGTTCGAATCGCGTCGGGCGTGCCAGCGGCAAGTTGCCGCACCCAAGTCGCACACCTCACTTTGTGGGGTGTGTTTTCTTTTGCGCCTGCGTCCCGGCGGCATCTTTTTGTGCCCGGCTATTCGTTTTTTTTGCCAAAGGCGCCCTGGGGGGTGCCTTTTTGCCCTTTCCATGATAAAATAGGGGCAGCAACCCCTCCAGGGGGACAAAAAGAAGGAGGAAACATCATGTTTGATCTGCTGCTGGTGGGCGGCACCGTTATTACCGTGGATAAAGAGCACTCCATCTGGGACAAGGGCTATGTAGCCGTGGAGGGCGACCGCATCGCCGCGCTGGGCCCCATGGAGGAGCTGGGGGATCAGCTGCCCCAGGCAAAGCGGGTGCTGGATATGTCCGGCCACGCGGTGCTCCCCGGCCTGGTGGATGGCCACGGCCATGCCGGCCACTGCCTCATCAAGACCCTGGGCGAGCACTCAGAGGACTGGGAGGACATGGCCGAAGCCATTTATTACCGCTGCACCGACGAGGAGTTCTGGTATGCTGAGGGGGCCCTGGCCGCGGCCGAAAGGCTGAAGTTCGGCACCACCACCGGCGTCTGCATGGTGGGCAGCACCCCCCGTATCGACATCATCGAGCCGGTGGGGGCCAGCCTGGAGGGCGCCGCCTCCACAGGCATCCGCCAGCTGACCGGCATCGGCAGCGCCTACGGCGCCTTCCCCAAGCGGGCGCGCGTGTGGGAAAAGGACGGGAGCTTCCGGGAGTATGAGGTGACCCCGGAGACCGCCTGGAAGACCACGGAGGAATCGGTGAAAGCCTACAACGGCCGCCATCCCCGCCAGACCTGCATCGTGGCCCCCGGCCGGATGGGTCTGCGCCCCTGGGAAAGCCCCGAGATGAACATCCGCCACAACCGGGAGATGTTCCGCATTTCCCAGGAATACGGCCTGCCCCTCCACAGCCACGCCTTTGCCGGGGATGTGCAGTTCATGTACGACACCACCCCCGAGGTCCTCACGCCCCGGATGTCCCTGACCCACAGCACCGGGTACAGCGACCGGGAGCTGGACATTCTGGCCGAGACAGGGGCCTTCGTATTCCACGGCCCCACCACCCACAGCAATATCGTGGGGCACTGCCGGGTGATGGAGATGCTGGACCGGGGCGTCAATCTGGCGGTGGTCACCGACGGCACCGCCCCCGACCGCAGCTATGATCTTTGGCGTGACATGAAGAACGCCCAGATGCTCCAGAGGTTCCGCTTCAAGGACGGCAGCCTGCTGCCCTGCGGCAAAATGCTGGAGCTTGTCACCATCGAGCCGGCCCGGGCCCTGGGCCTTGACCACCTGGTGGGTTCCCTGGAAAAGGGCAAGAAGGCGGACATCATCGCCGTGGACGTGATGCAGCCCCATCTGGCCCCCTTTGGCGTGATGCCTGTCCAGCGCCTGGTTTACCACGCCATGGGCCAGGATGTGGACTGGACCATTGTGGACGGGCAGGTGGTCATGGAGGAGCGGAAGCTGACCCAGGTGGATGAGCGCAAGGTCATCAGCCGGGCGGCCGCGGCCTTTGGAACCATGATGGAGCGCTTGGGCAGGCGGGACATCCTGGACAACCCCCACCTTTATGGCCTGCGCCAGGGCGTTTGAGCCCCGGGACGAAGAAGATTTTTTGCGCATTTGGAGCACCCTTTGCCGAAATAACAGGGGCAGTCTCATTTTTGAGACTGCCCCTGCAAGCTGAGATTCATGCCGTCGGTTTATTTTTCCCTTCAAGTTCTTTCACTTGTTTTTCCAGTTGTTCAATTTTATCTT
>JAEXZK010000116.1 GCA_023451415.1 Bacillota bacterium
CTATTATACAGGAAAGCGAAAGCAGGCGCAAGGCCGGATGGAGCCGTAACCTTTTTATTTCGTACAACCTCTATTCAAAAAATATTCATCAAACGGGGTGAATTTCTGGTATAATTATGTTATCATATTACCGGGAGAGAATATAAGCAACGGGGGGACTGTCGTGTCAATCGGGAAAATTATGGTGGTCGATGACGACCGCAATATCTGCGAGCTGCTCCGGCTCTATCTGGAAAAGGAGGGCTATGCCGTAGTGATCGCCAACGACGGCGAGGAGGCGCTGGTCAAATTCGCCGCCGAGTCCCCTGATCTGATGCTTCTGGACATCATGATGCCCAAGCTGGACGGCTGGCAGGTATGCCGGGAAATCCGGAAAAAATCCAACGTTCCCATTATCATGATCACCGCCAAGGGAGAGACCTTCGACAAGGTGCTGGGCTTGGAGCTGGGCGCGGATGACTATGTAGTCAAGCCCTTTGACACCAAGGAGATCGTGGCCCGGATCAAGGCGGTGCTCCGCCGTTCTGCCGCCAGCACCTCCACAGCCGCCGAGGTCAAGGAGGTCTCCTACGACAAGCTGGTGGTCAACATGACGCGGTATGAGCTGAAGGTGGACGGCAAGGTGGTGGATACCCCGCCCAAGGAACTGGAGCTTCTCTTCCACCTGGCCAGCAACCCCAACCGCGTGTATACCCGGGACCAGCTCCTGGACGAGGTGTGGGGCTTTGAGTACTATGGCGACAGCCGCACCGTGGACGTCCATGTCAAGCGCCTGCGGGAAAAATTGGAGGGCGTCTCCGACCAATGGAGCCTCAAGACCGTCTGGGGCGTCGGCTACAAGTTTGAAGTGAAGGAATAGAGGCGTCATGCCCATGAAGCAGCGTTCCCCCAGGCAGAAAACCCTTTTTTCCAAGTATTTTTACATTTGCAGCTCCATCATCCTCATCAGCATCACCTTCCTGGGGCTGGTGCTGCTGGTGTTCGCCTCCAACTACTTTAAGGAGGACAAGTACGCCATCCTGGAAAAGAACGTCAGCCAGGCCGTGGCGCAGACCAACAACAATTACCGCCAGAATGACTATCAGGTCCTCAACTCCCTGCTCCTGGAGCCCATTTACAGTATCCTGGGCAATGCCATCGACGCAGACATTTTCCTGGTGGATATGAGCGGGCGGACCCTCCTCTGCTCCGACTACGGAGACGACCAGTGCAGCCATGGGGTCTATCTGGTGCCCCAGAATATCCTGGCCCACGTCTCCCAAAATGGCGTCTACCGGGAGACCGGCCGGCTGGGCGGCATCTACCCCGGCTCCTGCTATACCGTGGGCATGCCGGTGCGCAACGGGGACGGGACAGTGGTGGCCGTGGTCTTTGCCTCCGCCTCGGCGGCGGGGCTGACAGCCTTCCTCATTGATATTTTCCAGATGTTTGTCATCAGCGCCGCCCTGGTGATGCTTTTCAGCTTTATCATCATCTACTTCATCACCAGCAATCTGGTGCGGCCCCTCCAGGAGATGCTGGTGGCCACCCAAAGCTTCGCCAAGGGTGATTTTTCGGTGCGGGTATCGGTGGAGGGCGACGACGAGGTGGCTGTGCTTGCCTCGGCCTTCAACTCCATGGCCTCCTCTATGGCCACCCTGGAGCAGACCCGCCGCTCCTTTACCGCCAATGTCTCTCACGAGCTCAAGACCCCCATGACCACCATTGGGGGATTCATCGACGGCATCCTGGACGGCACCATCCCCCCGGAGAAGCAGAACCATTATCTAAAGATCGTCTCCTCCGAGATCCAGCGGCTCAGCCGCCTGGTGCGGAGCATGCTCAGCATCTCCCGCATCGAGGCCGGAGAGATGAAGATTTCCCCCGCCACGGTGGAGATCACCGATATCGTCACCCGCACCCTTTTTGTCTTTGAAAAGAACCTGGAGGAGAAAAACATTGAGGTCCGGGGCCTGGACGCCGAGAAGCACCTGGTGGAGGCTGACGCCGATCTGATCCACCAGGTGGTATACAACCTCATCGACAACGCCGTTAAGTTTGTCAACCCAGGCGGCTATCTGGAGTTCGGTTATCAGGAAGAGGGCGGGAAAACCTTCGTCAGCGTCAAGAATTCCGGCGACGGCATTTCCCAGGAGGAGATCCCCCGGCTTTTTGACCGCTTCTATAAGACCGACAAATCCCGCAGCCTGGACAAAAATGGCGTGGGCCTGGGGCTCTACATTGTCAGGACCATCGTCAACCTCCACGGCGGAGAAATCTTCGTCCGCAGCCAGGAGGGAAGCTATACGGAGTTCATCTTCAGCCTGCCCACCTCGGCACAGAAGAAGCAGAGCAAGTTCCGCAACAAGACGGGGCAGACGCCGGCCATCTCCTGAGCCGGCCCGGGGAGGACAAATAATTGGCGGCGTGTTTACGTTCTGTTTACATTTTTCCGGTATAATAACCGCATAGCGGCTATTATACTGAGATGCGCAGGCCCTTCCGGGATTTGGGCCAAGCGTCTGTGCCCTTTTGGGGCGCCTTTGAAAAACATGTGACAACTGATATGCCGTAGGAAGAAAGCGTCCGGGAGGCGGAGGGCCTTGCGGACAGATGGAGGTAACTGCTTATGACCGACGATTATCTGAACCAGGACCCCAGGGAGGGCCAGGACCCTCAGGAAACTGCTGCGCCGCAAGGGGCGCCTGAGGAGCAGCCGCAGCCTGCCCAGAGCAGGGAGCCTGAGGGGGAAAGAGAGCCCCGCAGGGAAGAAGAGCGCCGGCAGCAGCCTCCTTCGGCCTACCGCCCCATCCAATACACCCAGCCCGGGAACCAGGGCCGAGGCGCCGGGCCTTATGGGCCCAGCTATTACAGCGGCCAGCAGAACTATCAGTATCAGGGCGGGCAGTGGCGGACGGATGGCTACCGCCCCGGCCCCCAGCAGCCTTATGAATGGAACTTTGACCAGATGCACGGCGCGGCCTCCGGCGGGCAGCCCCCCAAGAAGAAGCGGAAGGGCCTCAAGGTGTTCCTGTCCATCCTCTGCGTCATCGCACTGATCTTTGTCACCGCCTTTGCCGGGTACGGCGTCTATGTGGCGGCCACGGGGGACACCCTCCAGCCCCCCGGAGAGGTGGGGGGGAGCATCCCCCCGGCCCCCAGCTCAGTACCCGATATCTCCATGTCTGACAAGCCCTTTACCCCCAGCGGCAGCAACCCCGACGGCACTCTGACCAACCAGGAGATCTTTAAAAAATGCTCTCCCACAGTGGTGGGTGTGGTCGGGTATATCGGTTCCTCCAGCATTCTGGGGGGACAGGCCAGCGAAGGCTCCGGTATCGTTATGACCGCGGACGGCTATGTCCTCACCAATGCCCATGTGGTCTCCGATCCCGCCATCAGCGCTGTGGAAGTGGTGCTCACCAACGGGGAGAACCATTCCGCCGTCATTGTGGGGATGGATACCCAGACCGATGTGGCTGTCCTCAAGATGGACCTGGAGGGCCTCAGCTATGCGGAGTTCGGTAATTCCGACCAGCTGGAGGTGGGGGAGCGGGTCATCGCCATTGGCAATCCCGGCGGCCTCCGCTTTGCCAGCACCCTCACCGTGGGGTATGTCTCCGCCCTCAACCGCACCATCATCGCAGGCGATGCGGGCTACTCCATGGATACCATCCAGACCGACGCCGCCATCAACCCCGGCAACTCCGGCGGCCCCCTCATCAACGAGTTCGGCCAGGTGGTGGGCATCAATTCCGCCAAGTACAACGACCCCGACTTTGAAGGCATGGGCTTCGCCATCCCTATCAACACCGCGCTGCCCATCGCCCAGGACCTGAT
>JAEXZK010000201.1 GCA_023451415.1 Bacillota bacterium
CTACCACGATGCGCCCACCAGCCGGCTGGAGGCCGTTCTGGCCCGGGGCGACCGGCGCCTGGCTGACGTCATCCAGGCCGTTTGGGAGTCCGGCGGCAACCTGGAGGGCTGGGACGAGCATTTTTCCCTGGCCCGCTGGGAGAAGGCCCTGGCGGAGGCCGGGCTGGACCCTGACTTCTATGCCTGCCGCCGCCGGGAGTACGACGAGGTGTTCCCCTGGGACCATCTGGACTACGGGGTGACCAAGGAGTTCCTGGCCCGGGAAAACGCGAAGGCCCACCGGAGCGAGACCTCGGCCAACTGCCGGGGCCAGTGCGCGGGCTGCGGGGCCAATCATCTGCTGGGAGGTGCCTGCTTTGCGTATGATTAGGGTCTTTTTTTCCAAGGGCGACCGGGCAAAGTATATCTCCCATCTGGACCTGACCCGGTGCCTCTCCCGGTCCTTTGCCAGGACGGGCATTCCCATCTGGTACACAGAGGGCTTCAATCCCCATATCTATATGACCTTTGCCCTGCCCCTGCCCCTGGGCTTTGAGGGGGCAAGGGAGTCCATGGACATCAAGCTCACCGACGACGAATATCCCCTGGAAAACATCCCACGGGAGCTGAATCCGGTGCTCCCCATCGGCATGGAGGTGCTGGACGCCGCGCCGCCGGTGGACAAGCCCGAGGCCATTGTCTGGGCGGACTACGATATCCGCCTTCATCACCCCGATGCCGCCCGGCTGGAGGGGGAGATGTCGGCCTTCCTGGGTCGGGAGGAGATCGTGGTCATCAAGAAGTCCAAACACCGCACCCAGGAACTGGACCTGAAGCCTCATTTCCGGGTGCTGGGCCTGGAGCGGGAGGGGGAGACCGTCCGGCTGACCCTGCGGACGGCCGCCGGCCCCGCCCTCAACATCAATCCGTCCCTGCTCCTTGGCGCCTATGAGGAGCGGGGAGGGACGGCTCCGGAATATACCCAGGTGATGCGCACCGCCATCCTCCGGGGAGATCTCAGCGAATTTGCCTGAGAAACCGGGAAAATGCCAGAAATCAAGGAAAAAAACTATTGCTTTTGCCGGAGGCGTGTGGTATCATATTTAGGCATGAGAACTGCCGGAGCCTTTCCGGCAGGTTTTGATGCCGGCCTCAGTCAGGGGCCGGACACCAAACCGGATAGTCCGCTGCCGCGCTTTGCCGGGCATGAATGTTCGGATATTTTTAAGGAGGAAAATCATGGACGCATTGAAACTGATGGCTCAGGACAGCCTCAAAGCGGAAGTGCCCGAAGTCAACGTGGGCGATACCGTCAGAGTGCAGGTTAAGATCAAGGAGGGCGACAAAGAGCGCCTCCAGGCCTTTGAAGGCACCGTCATTGCCAAGAAGCACGGCGGCGTAGCCGAGACTTTCACCGTGCGCCGCGTTGCCCATGGCGTGGGTGTGGAGAGAGTGTTCCCCATCCATAGCCCCAACGTTGCCAGCGTGGAGATCATCCGGAGCGGCCGCGTCCGCAGAAGCAAGCTGTACTACCTGCGGGACCGCGTCGGCAAGGCTGCCAAGGTCAAGAGTGCCCTGCGCTAATTTCAGAACAGACAGGAGAGGACAGTTTCTGTCCTCTTTTCTGTTTTTCCGGCAAAAATCAGGACCGACTATGCTGCAAAGGAATCTGTTTGATGAAGGAACACGAAGAGTTTGACTCCATAGAGGAGGCAATGGACACAGGAGAGGACGTCCTGAGCCCGGAGGAGCGCTTTTCTCTCAAAAAATCCATCCGGGACCTGTGCCGGGTGGTTTGTGCGGCGGCGGCGCTTTTTTTGGCCGTCACCTGTTTTTTCAAGCCCGCCCTCACCAGGGGCGATTCCATGGCCCCCACCCTCCAGGACGGGGACAGGACGGTGATTTCCGCCTTCGGGTATACGCCCCGGCGGGGGGACGTGGTGGTCCTCCGGGACCCTTCCCAAACCGGCAAGCATCTGGTGAAGCGGGTCATCGGCCTGGAAGGCGACCAGGTGGACATCGATTTTGGCCTTGGGACCGTCTATGTCAACGGCCTGGCCCTGGAGGAGCCCTATTGCAGCGAGCCCACCTTTGCCGCCTATGACGTGGAGTTCCCCGTGGTGGTGCCGGAAAAGCACATCTTTGTTCTGGGCGACAACCGGAACTTTTCTCACGACAGCCGCTCCGCCGACATGGGGATGATCCCTGTGGATGGGGTGGAGGGCAAGGTGATCTGGCGATTTTATCCTTTGAACCGAATGGGAGTGATCCAATAATGTCAGAAGTCATGTCTATCCAGTGGTTCCCGGGGCATATGACCAAGACCCGGCGGCTGATGGCCGCCAACATGAAGCTGGTGGATATCGTCATCGAGCTGACGGACGCCCGCATCCCCCTGAGCAGCCGCAACCCGGAAGTGGATAAGCTCATCGGCCAGAAACCCCGCCTGGTGCTGCTGAACAAGAGCGACTTTGCCGACGAGGCCCAGACCCGGCGGTGGATCGCCTGGTACAGGGAGCGGGGCGTCGCCGCCCTGGCGGCGGACTGCCGCAGCGGCAAGGGCCTGGGGGCCTTCCTGCCCGCTGTACGGGAGGTGCTCCAGGATAAAATCCAGCAGTGGAATGCCAAAGGCCTCACCGGCCGCCCCATCCGGATGATGATCGTGGGCATCCCCAACGCGGGCAAGTCCTCCCTGATCAACCGCCTGGCGGGGAGCCGCCGGGCCAAGGTGGAGGACCGCCCCGGCGTCACCCGGGGCAAGCAGTGGGTGACGCTGGAAAGCGGCGTGGAGCTGCTGGATATGCCCGGCGTCCTCTGGCCCAAGTTTGAGGACAAGGAGGCGGGGGAGAGGCTGGCCTTTGTGGGCGCCGTCAAGGACGACATCCTGGATGTGGAGCACTTGGCCATGCGCCTGCTGGAGACCCTGGCCC
>JAEXZK010000243.1 GCA_023451415.1 Bacillota bacterium
TTGTCCGGATGACCCCCCAGGGCCTTACCGCCTGCCGCATCACCGAAACGGAGGCTTATCTGGGGAAGCTGGACAAAGCCTGCCACTCCTACAAGGCCTCACCCCAGGGCCGCACCAATGTGATGTATGAGGACGGCGGGCTGGCCTACGTCTATCTGATCTATGGGATGTATGACTGCTTCAATATCACTACCTGCCCCGCAGGGCAGGCGGAGGCGGTCCTGATCCGCAGCGCCCGCCCCCTGGAGGGGATCCCCCTGATGGCCGCACGCCGCACCCGCCCCGGCAAAAATCCGCCTAAGGAGCGCCAGCTTCTCTCCGGCCCCGGCAAGCTCTGCCGGGCGATGGACATCAGCCGTGACTTATATGGCGAGCCCCTTTGGGGAGACCGCCTGTGGCTTTCCCCGGGCGAGCCCCTCCCGGACAGCCGGGTGGGCATCACCAAGCGGATCAATATCGACTACGCCCAGGAGGCGGCCGACTTCCCCTATCGCTTTGTGGAAAAGGACAGCCCCTGGCTTTCGGTGCGGTTCCGTCCGGAACAAGAATAGAAAGAGGCTCGGGAAGCTGTTTTGCGTCCGTGCGCCGGAGGGATTCGCCACGACGCGGCGAAAGGCGCTGTATCGGGTATTTTGCAGCTTGCCGCTGCTTCAGCCCGGAGATCCGTCCCTGGTCCCAGACAACTGGATTTGCCCGCTTTACACTTCCTCGGGTACTGCCGCCCAGTGCATAGGACAAATTTAAGCCCCTGGACTCAGCGCATATGGGCGCCTGAATCCGGGGGCTTTTGTTGGGGGCGGCTTCGGAGGGCAATGTCACTGGAGCCGGCAAGGGTGGGAGCATTTGCAGCCACAGGCGAATCAGGCCGGTTCCTAAGTCCTTTCCCACCGTCATCTTAGATCACTGTATGGCTCTTTGAATGGGGAATCCACTATCCTCCAAGCAAATTGCGGCCGGCCGCTGGAATGGTTTTAAGCCTGACCTTCCTCGGGAAAGAGATTTCGTCCTCCCCGGGGTTATTCCGGCAAAGGCCGCGGCCAGCCTTTTGGGATCGTGCTGAGGAATCCAAAAGACTCTGCGCATGGAACTGGGCGGAGCAAATGGAGAACCATCACAAATCAATTCGCCGGCAATAACAGGATCAATCTGCTCATGGACCGAGGAACGGGGTAAGGATACAAAACCAGCCCTTCAGCGCAGTCAAACGCGCGCCCCCGGCGGATCCTTCGGCCCAGCCGGGGCCCGGCTCCCCTGTCACACCTGTCCGGCGGAGGCATATACCTTCCGGGCATACTCTCCAGCGCGGCGCAGATCCTCGCCGTCGGGATGGCTTGTGGCCCGGTCAAAATTTTCTATCATGGCCTTGGCCCTTGGGTCCTCCGGCGCTTGGGCCAACATGGCTTCGTAGCGCTTCCGCACGCCCTGAGGCATCTTCCCCTGGCACATGAAGCCTTCTTCCTTCACACAGTCCTCGGGCAGATGGGCGGCCACCCGCTCCAGAAGGCCGTCAAAATACTCCTGGCTGCCGCCAAACCCGGCGGTTCCGAAAAGGGCAACTCGTTTTCCATGGAGGCCCGTCAAAAATTGCGCCATCGCCGGGGAACAGCTCCCCTTATCCGTCCAGAAGCCCGCAAAAATCAACTGGGCTTCTCCAGCCGCAGCCTCGTCCGGCCCACAGAGCGTCCCCTGGGCCTCCTCCGGCAGTGCCGCCAGGATGGCCCGTGCCACCGCTGCGGTATTGCCGGTGGCGCTTTCATAAACAACGGTCGTTTTCATCGGAAAATTCCTTTCTTTCAGCGGGGGCTGATCATCCCTTCCGCCGTCCATAATAAAATCTTCGCCGGTATTTCAGCTCCGCATATGCCAGAATCCGCTTCATATAAACCGCATCATAAGCCCCGCCCACGGCCCCGATCAAGGGGATGCCCTGCAAAAACTTCATATACAACAGTTCATCCGCAAGGCAGCCCGCCGTTCGGCGGATCAGCTCCTCCGCTTTCCATTGGGGAGGGCGCTGCCCGCTCACGATGTATGCATTAATCTCCCGGTCTATGGGGCGGATCTCCTCCCCATAGGAGAGCGCCCCCTGGATCAGCAGCAGGATAAAGCACCGCTCGCCATCCGAATCATACTCAAACCCGTACTGGAGGGCAATTTCGTAAATGCCTTTCAGCATCAGCCCTGTGAAAAGCGGAATATCCGGTATCCCTACGCCCAGAACACCCAAGCCGATGCCGGATGAACCGGACAACAGAAGATTCTTTCTCCCGGAGTTCCCGGCTTTTTGGGAAAAGACCCTCAGACTCCTCCTGTCCCCTTTCACTTCCGCAGCATAAGAGTCCGCCAGATAGCCCTTTTCCAGCTTATCACGGTCATAGGTTTTTTCAATTACGGCGGTTCCCTTTTCAAACACCAGGACAAACGCCTTTATAAACGCCGCATCCAAAACATCCCTCAGCTTTTCCGGCACTTTTTCATTGAGCAGCCTGTTGATGTGGGGCTCCTGCCTGTTCCCGGCCCTTTCCATAAATTTCTGTTCTTGTCTCGCCAGCCGTTCCAGTTCTATCTCCGTTGGTGTCCTGGCGCGAAATATCCCCATATCCGCCTGTGCCCCCCAAGCCAAATTGCAAAAAGCACAGAATGCCTGAGCATTCTGTGCTTTTCTGTGTTTAAGTCAGTTGATTACTCGTTGATCTTGATGACAACGCCGGAACCAACAGTACGACCGCCTTCGCGGATAGCCAGACGGAGGCCTTCCTCGATAGCGATGGGGGTGATCAACTCAACGTCCATCTCGACGTTATCGCCAGGCATGCACATCTCCACGCCCTCGGGCAGGGTGATGACACCGGTCACGTCGGTGGTACGGAAGAAGAACTGAGGACGATAGTTGTTGAAGAAGGGGGTATGACGGCCACCCTCGCTCTGCTTCAGGACGTAAACCTGAGCGCGGAACTTGGTGTGGGGATGGATGGAACCGGGCTTGCAGAGGACCTGTCCTCTTTCAATCTCAGTTCTCTGAATGCCGCGGAGCAGGGCGCCGATGTTGTCGCCGGCCTCAGCATAATCCAAGGTCTTGCGGAACATCTCAACGCCGGTAACGACGGACTTCTTGCGCTCGTCGGTGAGGCCGATGATCTCGACTTCGTCGCCGGTCTTAACCTGGCCGCGCTCCACTCTGCCGGTAGCGACGGTGCCGCGGCCGGTGATGGTGAAGACGTCCTCGACAGGCATCAGGAAGGGCAGGTCAGCCTTACGCTCGGGGGTGGGGATAAAGGAGTCAACAGCATCCATGAGCTCCAGGATGGGAGCGTAAGCAGGATTGCTGATGTCGTCGGGGGCCTCCAGAGCCTGAAGGGCAGAACCCTTGATGATGGGGGTGTCGTCGCCAGGGAAGTCATAGCTGGACAGCAGGTCGCGGATCTCCATCTCGACCAGCTCAAGCAGCTCAGGGTCGTCCACCTGATCGACCTTGTTCATGAAAACAACGATATAGGGCACGCCAACCTGACGGGCAAGCAGGATGTGCTCACGGGTCTGGGGCATGGGGCCGTCGGCAGCGGAAACGACCAGGATAGCGCCGTCCATCTGAGCAGCGCCGGTGATCATGTTCTTAACATAGTCGGCGTGGCCCGGGCAGTCAACGTGAGCGTAGTGACGGTTGTCGGTCTCGTACTCAACGTGAGCGGTGTTGATGGTGATGCCGCGCTCTCTCTCCTCAGGAGCCTTATCGATCATGTCGTAAGCCTCAAACTGAGCCTGGCCCTTCATAGCGAGGGTCTTGGTGATGGCAGCGGTCAGAGTGGTCTTGCCATGGTCAACGTGACCGATGGTGCCGATGTTTACATGGGGTTTTGTTCTCTCGTATTTCTGCTTTGCCATGGTTACATTTCCTCCCTTTTTAAACAGGATTGTTTGTTTTGAATCGTGGTGCGGTACAGTTTGTATTGTAGCAATTTATGGCCTAAATTGCAAGTGTTTATGCAGATTTGCCCGCTTTTAGGCGTTGGGCTTGCTGCGGGTGGCCATGATCTTTTCGGCAATGCTCTTGGGGACCTCGATATAGTGGCTGGGCTCCATGGTATACTGTCCGCGGCCCTGGGTCTTGGACCGCATATCGGTGGCATAGCCAAACATCTCGGACAGGGGGACAAAAGCATTGATCTGCTGGGCGCCGGGACGGGCGTCCATGCCCTGGATCTGGCCGCGGCGGGAGTTGAGGTCGCCGATGACGTCGCCCATGTACTCCTCGGGGACGATGACGGAAACCTTCATGATGGGCTCCAGAATGACAGGATCAGCCTTTCTCATAGCCTCTTTGAAGGCCATGGAACCGGCCAGCTTAAAGGCCATTTCGGAGGAGTCCACCTCGTGGTAGGAGCCATCGTACAGGGTGACCTTGCAGTCAACCACAGGATAGCCCGCCAGAACACCGGACTGCATGGCCCCGCGGATACCCTGATCAACAGCAGGGATATACTCCTTGGGAACAGAACCGCCCACGGTGGCGTTGATGAACTCGTAGCCCTTGCCGGACTCGTTGGGCTCCAGCTTGATCTTGACATGACCATACTGGCCCTTACCACCGGACTGCCGGGCGTACTTGTAGTCCACATCGGCCAGGCGGCGGACGGTCTCCTTGTAGGCGACCTGGGGCTTGCCCACGTTGGCCTCCACCTTGAACTCGCGGAGCAGACGGTCCACGATGATCTCCAGATGGAGCTCGCCCATGCCGGCGATGATGGTTTGCCCGGTCTCCTCGTCGGTGTAGGTGCGGAAGGTGGGATCCTCCTCAGCCAGCTTGGCGAGGCCCATGCCCATCTTCTCCTGGCCGGCCGTGGTCTTGGGCTCGATGGCAACGCGGATAACAGGCTCGGGGAACTCCATGGACTCCAGGATGATGGGGGCCTTGGGGTCGCAGAGGGTATCGCCGGTGGTGGTGTTCTTCAGGCCCACGGCGGCGGCAATGTCGCCGGCGTACACCTTCTCGATGTCCTTCCGGTTGTTGGCGTGCATCATCAGGATGCGGCCGATACGCTCGTTGTTATCCTTGTTGGCATTGTAAACGGTGGAACCGGCCTCCAGGGTACCGGAGTACACCCGGAAGAAGGCCAGCTTACCCACAAAGGGGTCAGTGGCGATCTTAAAGGCCAGCGCGGCAAAAGGCTCGTTATCAGAGGAGGGGCGCTCCTCTTCTTCCTCGGTGTTGGGGTTGATGCCCCGGATGTGAGGAACATCGGTAGGGGCAGGCATGAAGTCCACAATGGCGTCAAGCAGCTTCTGCACGCCCTTGTTCTTGTAGCTGGTGCCGCAGCACACGGGCACCATATGGTTTGCCAGGGTGGCCTGCCGGATGCAGCGGCGGATCTCGTCGGTGCTGATCTCCTCATCCATGAGGTACTTCTCCATCAGCTCCTCGTCCTGCTCGGCAACGGCTTCCATCAGCTCGTGGCGGTACTTGGCCGCCAGTTCCTTCATGTCGTCGGGAATTTCTTCCACGCGCATGTCCTTACCAATATCGTCGTAGTAGACATCGGCTTTCATCTCCACCAGGTCGACGATCCCCTTGAAGGTCTCCTCACTGCCGATGGGCAGCTGGATGGGGACAGCGTTGCACTTCAGCCGGTCGTGCATCATCTTGACGACGTTGTAGAAGTCCGCACCCATGATGTCCATCTTATTGACGTACGCCATGCGGGGGACGTGGTACTTGTCGGCCTGACGCCACACGGTCTCAGACTGAGGCTCAACGCCGCCCTTGGCGCAGAAAACAGTAACGGAGCCGTCCAGCACTCTCAGGGAGCGCTCAACCTCAACGGTAAAGTCCACGTGGCCGGGGGTGTCGATGATGTTGATGCGGTGGCCTCTCCAAAAGCAGGTGGTAGCGGCGGAGGTGATGGTAATGCCGCGCTCCTGCTCCTGGGCCATCCAGTCCATCTGGGCGGTGCCGTCGTGAGTCTCACCGATCTTGTGCGTCTTGCCGGTATAGAACAAGATGCGCTCGGTGGTGGTCGTCTTGCCCGCGTCGATGTGAGCCATGATGCCTATGTTACGAGTCATCTCTAAAGATACTTCTCTTGGCATAGTGCCCTCCTAAACTAGTATAACCGCCCTAATGCTCGCGCACAGGGAATGTGAAAAACAAAACGTCGAAACGAAATTACCATCTGTAATGGGCAAATGCCTTGTTGGCCTCGGCCATCTTGTGGGTATCTTCACGCTTCTTGCTGGCGGCACCCTGTCCGTTCATGGCGTCCAGGATCTCGCCGGCCAGGCGCTCCTTCATGGTCTTTTCGGAACGCTTTCTGGAATACTCGGTCAGCCAGCGCAGACCCAGGGTCTGACGCCGCTCGGGCCGAACTTCCATAGGCACCTGGTAGGTGGCGCCGCCCACGCGGCGGGCCTTGACCTCCAGCAGGGGCATGATGTTCTCCATGGCCTGCTCAAAGCACTCCAGGGGGTCCTTGCCGGTTTTTTCCTTGACGATGTCGAAGGCACCATACACAATCTTCTGGGACACACCCTTCTTGCCGTCCAGCATAACGCTGTTGACCAGGCGTGTGACCAGCTTGGAATTGTAAAGCGGATCAGGCAAAACGTCACGTTTTGCGATATTACCTCTTCTTGGCACTTCGCTTCCCTCCTTCATAAAATGAATTCATAGGTACTCGAAAGCTGAAACTCCCGTGGGCCAATATTGAGGCAAACATATATAGTATGCCACAACTATTGGCGGATTCTCTCAAATCAAACAAACCTCGGGGTCTTTACTTCGCGGCACCAGCCTTCTTGGGTCTCTTTGCACCGTATTTGGACCGGGCCTGCATTCTCTTGGCAACGCCCTGAGCATCCAAAGTACCGCGAATGATGTGGTAACGCACACCAGGCAGGTCTTTGACACGGCCGCCGCGGATCAGCACGACGCTGTGCTCCTGCAGGTTGTGGCCGACGCCGGGGATGTAGGAAGTAACTTCCATTCCGTTGCTCAGCCGGACTCTGGCAACTTTACGAAGAGCAGAGTTAGGCTTTTTGGGGGTAGAAGTTCTGATCGCGGTGCAGACACCTCTCTTTTGAGGGGAGTTCTGCTCAACGGCAACGCGCTTCTTGGAGTTCCATCCTCTCAGCAGAGCAGGGGCAGTGGATTTCTTACCCACAGTTTCGCGTCCTTTACGGACAAGCTGGTTAAAGGTTGGCATATTGCACCTCCTTAAAATAAAATTTCCCGCGCCCTCGCAGGGGGCGCAGCTTCTTATTTTGCGCCTGCGCGCAATTATGTCA
>JAEXZK010000270.1 GCA_023451415.1 Bacillota bacterium
CCCCAGCTCACAGTATGGGGGCAATCATCATATCGATAAGCTTGATCGTGGCAAAAGGGGCGGCAATCCCGCCCACGCCATAGATCAGCAGGTTGCGGGCAAGGAGCTTTCCTGCGGGGACCTCCCGGTATTTGACGCCCTTTAGGGCCAGAGGGATCAGCGCCACAATAATGAGGGCGTTGTAGATGACGGCGGAGAAGATGGCGCTTTGGGCACTGTGGAGGCCCATGATGTTCAAAGCGGCCAGACCGGGGTACAGGTTCATAAAAAGGGCGGGCAGGATAGCGAAGTATTTGGCCACGTCGTTGGCGATGGAAAAGGTGGTGAGGCTCCCCCGGGTCATCAGCAACTGCTTGCCGATGCGGACGATGTCAATAAGCTTGGTGGGAGAAGAATCCAGGTCCACCATGTTCCCCGCTTCCTTGGCCGCCTGGGTGCCGCTGTTCATGGCAATAGCCACATCGGCCTGGGCCAGGGCGGGGGCGTCGTTGGTGCCGTCGCCGGTCATGGCCACCAGATGGCCCTGGGCCTGATATTCCCGGATCATCCTCAGCTTGGCCTCGGGGGTGGCCTCCGCCAGGAAGTCGTCCACCCCCGCCTCGGCGGCGATAGCCGCGGCGGTAACAGGATTATCGCCGGTGATCATGATGGTCTTGATCCCCATCCGGCGCAGATCGGCAAAGCGTTCCTTAACCCCATCCTTGATGATGTCCTTAAGATGGATGACCCCCAGGACGCGGTGGTTTTTGGCCACCACCAGGGGGGTTCCGCCCTGGCGGGAGATATCCTCCACCACCTGGCGGCAGGCAGCGCTGTATCTGCCTCCCCCTGCCTCCACATAGGCCCGGACGGCGTCGGCGGCGCCTTTGCGGATTTCGCCGTCCCTGGAGTCCACGCCGCTCATCCGTGTGACGGCGGTAAAGGGGATAAAGGTCATCTCCCTGTCCCCCACCTCCCGGCCCCGGAGCCCGAACTGCTCCTTGGCCAAAACCACTACGCTGCGGCCCTCGGGCGTTTCGTCCGCCAGGGAGGAGAGCTGGGCCGCGTCGGCCAGCTCCTCCGCCGGGGTCCCATCCACCGGGATGAAGGCGCAGGCCTGACGGTTGCCCAGCGTGATCGTGCCGGTCTTATCCAGCAGCAGGACATCCACATCCCCGGCGGCTTCAATGGCGCGGCCGCTCATGGCCAGAACATTTGCCTGGTTGAGGCGGCTCATCCCCGCGATGCCGATAGCCGACAGCAGTGCGCCGATGGTGGTGGGCGCAAGGCAGACCAGCAGCGCCACCAGCGAGGTGACGGAGGTGGGGTTGGCGGTATCCGCTTCCGCGGCGGCAAAGCCGGAATAGGTGTACAGAGACATGGTCACTAGCATAAAGATGACGGACAGCCCCACCAGCAGGATCTGGAGCGCAATCTCGTTGGGTGTCTTTTTCCTGGACGCGCCCTCCACCATGGCAATCATTTTGTCCAGGAAGCTCTCCCCCGCCTCCTGAGTCACCCGCACCACCAGCCAGTCGGAAAGGACAGTGGTGCCCCCGGTGACGGCGCTGCGGTCTCCTCCGGCCTCCCGGATGACCGGTGCGGATTCGCCGGTGACGGCGCTTTCATCCACTGAGGCGGCGCCGTCGATGACTTCGCCGTCGGCAGGGACCTGTTCGGCAGCCCGCACCAGGAAGATATCTCCCTTTCTCAGGGTAGGGGATGCCACATCGGTAAAACGCCCCCGGTCCGCCGGGTTCTCCAGCTTGTGGGCGACCACATCCTTGCGGGCGGCGCGCAGGGAGTCCGCCTGCGCCTTGCCCCTGCCCTCAGCGATGGCCTCGGCAAAATTGGCAAAGAGCACGGTGAGCCAGAGGATGACGGCAATGCCCAGAGTAAATCCCCCAGGGGCGTCCTGGATGCCCGCCAGGCTGAGCAGCCATAGTCCGGTGGTAAGGATGGCCGAAATATAAACCAGCAGCATCACCGGATTCTGAGCCTCAGTTTTTGGGATCAGCTTGAGGAAGGCATCCTTGAGGGCGCGGGCCATCATAGTCCGGCCGGCGCCGTTTTCTTCTTTTCACTCATAGTATTCCCAACCTTTCTTTAGGAGAGCATCTTGAAGTATTCTGCAATGGGGCCCAGCGCCAGCGCCGGGAAGAACGAGAGCGCACCGACGAGCAAAACCACCATGATCAGCAGGAATACGAACATTCCGTTACAGGTGGACAGCGTCCCGGCCGACTGAGCGACCTTCTTTTTGGAGGCGAGGCTGCCCGCAATGGCCAGGGTGCCCATCATGGGCATAATCCGCGCTGCGATCATCACAAGTCCGATGGTGACATTGAGGAAAGGGGTGTTGGCGTTAAAGCCCGCAAAAGCCGAGCCATTGTTGCCGCCGGCCGAGGAATAGGCGTAAAGCATCTCCGAAAAGCCGTGGGCGCCTCCGTTGTTCAAGCTCTCCCGAACAGCCGGGATCATGGCGGCCAGGCCGCTTCCCGCCAGGATGACGATGGGGGTGGCAAGGCAGACCAGCATGGCCATACGCATCTCGTAGGGTTCGATTTTCTTCCCCAGGTACTCAGGGGTACGGCCCACCATCAAGCCTGCGATAAAGACTGTCAGAATTGCAAAGCCCAGCATGCCGTAGAGGCCGCAGCCCACGCCGC
>JAEXZK010000040.1 GCA_023451415.1 Bacillota bacterium
GTCATGGGCACGCTCCCGCCGTCGTACAAAGAAGCGCCCTGCGGCATGTTTTTCCCCTTGGCTGCCGATGCCAAGGTTCTATTTTACACCTTAGGGTAAGAGGGAGAGGATTTTTATGGACAAAAACACTCAGGCCGTCATGCGCAAACACGCCGAAGCCGCCGTCAAGGCCCTCCAGGCCAACCGGATGGACGCCCGTCTGGTGGAGAACCGGGAGGAACTGATGGGACTCCTGAAGGAAATGGTCCCTGGCGGCTCCGTCATCTGTTCGGGCGGCTCCATGACCCTGGAGGAATGCGGCGTCTACTCCTGGCTCAAGGACGGCCCCTATGACTTCTACTTCCGTGGGCGCACCGGCCAGGACGGCCAGCCCATCGATGTGTTCCGCAAGGCCTTTGACGCCGATTGGTACTTCACCAGCTCCAACGCCATCACGATGAACGGCGAACTCTACAACGTGGACGGCAACGCCAATCGCACCGCCGCCATGACCTTTGGGCCCAGGAATGTGGTGGTTATCGCAGGCTGGAACAAAATCGTCAAGGACCTTGGCGAGGCCGAAGCCCGGGTCAAGTCCATCGCAGCCCCCGCCAACAGCGAGCGCCTGGGCTGCCAGACCGGCTGCCGCATCACCGGCTGCTGCGTGGGCTGCCGGACCGAGCAGCGGATCTGCTGCACCACTGTCATCCATAGCTTCCAGCGGACTCCGGGCCGGATCAAGGTTTTCATCCTTCCCGAAGAGCTGGGCTATTGACAGCACCCGCCCCAAGGGCAGCGGCTGCTTCCTGGGGGATCCCCCTGCCGCCGGAAGCAGGCCGTCCCACAGGCGTGGGCTTCAGCAGGCTTTGCGGAGAATATGCCGTGCCGCCCCGCTCCGTCCCCAGTGCTGGAAGCCCTAAATTTGCGCACCCACACAGTGCGGCCTCAGCCTGGGCCCGGCACACGGCGCCTTGGAGGCGCTGTTTTCCAACGTCTATCAACGTTTAAGCCCTTTCCGTAATCAAAAAGCACCGGGTGTTTTGGTCCCCGGTGCTTTTTTCGTCTTCAGGGAACTCAGCGGCGGCCCGGACGGAGGCGTTCATAAGCGCCCACCACCACCAGCCCCATTTCCCTGGTCCGCAGGAGGATGTTGAGCAGGCCGTAGACCAGCGCGCCGCAAACCACCGCCGCCAGCAGGGACAAGACCATGGATTTGCTGTGGAGGAAGCAGAAATCATACACCGGCATAGCCGCCAGGGCCATGCCCAGAGTGGCCGCAAGCATCTTTGCGAGGCTCACAAAAAGCCCCCGGAGGCCAAGAGGCCCCACCTTCCGCCGCAGGCTCCAGAAAAGCATAAGCAGGGTGATGATGCCGGAAATGGAGGTGGCCAGGGCCAGGCCGCTGTGGGCCAGCTTTTTGACCAGCAGCAGGTTGAGGACCGTATTGAGGAGCAGGGCCACCACCGAATTGATGGTGGGGGTGACGGTATCCTGGATGGCGTAAAAGACATTCAGCATCACGTCCTTGATGCTGAACGCCAGCAGGCCGATGGAGTAGAAAACCACCACCTGGGCGGTGCGCTCCACGTCATAGTCCGTAAAGGCCCCCCGGAGGAAGAGGAGGGAAACGATCTCCTTGGAGAAGATCATGGCCCCCGCCGAAATGGGCAGAACAATCAGGGACATGATGCCGGAGCTTGTGACAAAGGTGGATTTGAGCTTCCGGATGTTCTTCATGGCGCTGAGGCGGGAGAGCTGGGGGAAGATGGCGGTGGCCACCGACACCACAAACACCGCGGTGACAAAACCAATGATCCGGTTGCCATAGCTCAGGGCTGAGACGCTTCCCTCCGGGAGGATGGAGGCGATGGTACGGTCGATCATGGTGTTGAGCTGGGTGATGGTCTTGCCCAAAAAGATGGGGATCACCATCATCACCAGATGCCTGATATTGGGATCGCGGAACTGGATGCAGGGGCGGAAGGAATAGCCCTTGCGCTTGGCGGCGATGTAGAGCATCAGCCAGGAGGCGGCATATCCCGCCACCACGCCCCAGCCCAGCATGGCGTAATGCTCCTTGTCGGACAGGAGGATGGAAAGAACCACGAAGATATTCAGCGGTACACTGACCATGCCAACGGCAAAGAAGCTGCCGTAGACCTGGAGGTAACCCTGGATCACAAAATAAACGCCGATGAAGAGGATGGAGATCATCATGATCTTAGAGAGCATGACGGCGCTGTCAAAGGTCTCCCCTTCAAATCCCACCGCAAAAGCGCGGACGATCTGCTCATCAAAAAGCCAGAACACGCCCAGAATCGCCAGGGAAAGGATAAATACCAGGGTTGTGACGCTGTTGTTGAACCGCTTTACGTCCTCCGGGTGGTTCCGCTGGAGGGAGGTATAGATGGAAATGTAGCTGGTGAGGACGGCGGAACCGATCCCCGCAAAGATGATGGTGGGGATGGAGAAGGCCACCACATAAGCGTCGCTCACCGAGGAGGCGCCGTAGGCATAGGCCAGGGTCAGCTCCCGGGCAAAGCCCAGCACCTTGGCAAAGATGGTGGTGGCGATGAGGATAATGGTGTAGGTGGCGGTCTTGCTGCTCACCGGCTTTCCCCCTTAGTTAAGCTTCCCAAAGTTTTCAAAGGGCCAAAGGGTAAAGATCGCCCTGCCCTCAATTTTTTCTCCCGGGATGTAGGGGTCCTGCCAGCTGCGGGCGTCCAGGGAGCCGTTGCGGTTGTCCCCCAGGAAAAGATAGCAGCCCTCCGGCACCTGGAACTCCCCGTCCTTGGAGGATTTGTAAACCACATACTCCTCGGGGAAGGCTTCCCCGTTGATGGTAACCTTGCCTTCGCCGTCGATGACCACATGGTCGCCCGGCATCCCCACCACCCGTTTGACCAGGGTGGTGTCCAGCTCGTCGGAGCGGAACACCAGGATATCCCCCCTCTCCACCGTTTTGGAGGCGTTGTGGATACGGGTGGCAAAAAGAACGCTGTGCTCATCAATGGTGGGGATCATGGAACCGGTGGGCACAATGACAAAGAAGAAAAGGAACTTAATGACCACCAGGATGACCAGGATTTCTATGGCAAATGGAACGACCCATTCTTTAAAAAACTTTGCGGCTCTGGGGTATTTGTAGGATTTCTGGTATTTGGGATCGGACATGACGGACCTCCTCCATGGGATTGGGCCAAGTCTCCGGGGGCTTGGCGCTCATTTAGATATTATATCTCTTTTGCAGGCCCGCCACAAGCGTTCTCAGGTTAAAAATCATGAAGGCTTTGTAAAAAAAGCCAAAAAGGCCCAATGGCGGGCAAATTCTCCGTCATCGGGCCTTGGCCTGAAGATTTATTTGAGGATCCGGGGCAGGAAGCTATCCCCCTGGGCGGTATAGGGGACGTCCAGATAATCCGCCACAGTGGCGGCAATGTGGTCAAAGCCCTGGGCAGTGCCCAGATCGGTCCCCGGGCGGACTTTGTCCCCCCAGACCACAAGGGGGGTGTACTCCCGGGAGTGGTCGGTGCTGGGGGTGGAAGGGTCGCAGCCGTGGTCGGCGGTGATCATCAGCAGGTCGTCCTCCCTCAGCAGGGGCAGCAGGTCCCCAAGCTGCCGGTCAAACTCATTGAGAGCGCCGGTATAGCCTTCCACATTGTTCCGATGGCCGTAAACCATGTCAAAGTCCACCAGGTTGACAAAGCAAAGGCCATGGAAGTCCCGCTGGGCATAGTCCAGGGTGTGGGCCATGCCGTCGGCGTTGGACTTGTTGCGGACAAACTGGGTGATCCCCCGCCCGGCAAAGATATCATAGATTTTACCCACACCAATGCAATCCAGACCTGCCCCGGAGATGGCGTCCAGCACTGTGGGAGCCGGAGGCGCCAGAGAAAAATCGTGGCGGTTGGCAGTGCGGGTGAATTCGGGATACCTCCCCACAAACGGCCGGGCGATGACCCGGCCCACCCCATGTTCCCCGGTGAGAAGCCCCCGGGCAATCTCGCAGTACCGGTACAGCTCCTGTACAGGCACCACCTCCTCATGGGCCGCCACCTGGAACACGCTGTCCGCCGAGGTGTAGACGATGAGGGCGCCGGTGTCCAGATGCTCCTTGCCATAGTCCACCAGCACCTGAGTGCCGGAGTAGGGCTTGTTGCATAGGACCCCCCGGCCAGTAAGACGGCTGAACTCCTCCAGCAGCTCCTTGGGGAAGCCGTGAGGATAGGTGGGCAGGGGCTTGGGGGAGATGACGCCGGCGATCTCCCAGTGGCCGATGGTGGTGTCCTTGCCCCTGGAGCGCTCCGCCAGGCGGGCAAAGGCGCCCTCCGGGGTCTCTGCGGGCTTGCCGCAGCCCACGTCCTGGATATTGAACAGCCCCATCTGCCGCAGATTTGGGACGTCCAGGCCGCCCGTGCGGTCACAGGCCGCCAAAGTGTTGCTGCCCTGGTCGCCGTATTCTGCGGAATCCGGCATCTCCCCAATGCCCACGCTGTCCAAAACAATTAAAAACACCCTTCTATTCTTCTCGCTCATCCGATACGCTCCCTTCCCTTAGACATCCATATGATATCCGTTTGCGGCTATGATAGCACATCCGAGTAAAAATTGCCATCCTTTCCAAATTACTTTCTTGTAACCGGTGTGCAGTTGTATATTTATGCCTTCCAAAACTTATAAACTGAAAGTTTTTTCTCATTTCAGGCATTATTGCATAATTCTCGACAATAAAGTTTATAATATTTATTAAATCATCCCTATATTTTCATCTTTTATTATTTAAAATGTAACAATTTGTTCTTGTTTTGAGAGGGGCTCTTTATTGACAGTTTCGTCATGTAGCTGTAAAATGTAGGTGAGATATGGCAGAAAACTGTCATAAATCATTATGTAAAGCGCGATTAAGAATTTGAAAGGAAGAATCTCAACATGAAGAGGTATTTATCAATCCTACTGGCAGCGGTACTGGTCCTTTCCGTTTTAGCCGGGTGCGGCTCCACACCCGCCTCCAGTTCCCCCGCTTCCGGCGGCGCCAGTGAGCCCGCTTCCAGCGAACCTGCTTCCAGCGAGCCTGCCTCCGACAAAAAAGTCTACAATGTCGTCAGCCTGGTCAACGGCAACCTGGGCGACAAATCCTTCTTTGATTCCTGTGAATCTGGTCTGGCCGAGTTGAAGAATGCCGGCCGCATCGAGTATACCACCATCGAGATGGGCGGCACCGACGCCGACCAGCCCACCTGGAAGACCACCCTGGAGGACGTCTCCGCTTCCGGCGAGTATGACCTGATCATCTGCGGCACCTATCAGATGCCCGACTACCTCAACGAGGTCGCCGCCAAATACCCCGACCAGAAGTATCTGATTTACGACTCTGAGGCCAGCCAGCCCAACGTCGCCAACATCAACTACAAGCAAAACGACATGGGTTACCTGG
>JAEXZK010000044.1 GCA_023451415.1 Bacillota bacterium
GCAGCGGGACGGACTCTGTGCGGAACTGACCGAAGGTCCCCTGGTCCAGGTGTTCCCGTATCTTTTCCATCAGGGTGTTGTAGAAATAGAGGTTGTGCTGGACGGCAAGCCGCATTCCCAGCATCTCCCCGGCCCGGAGGAGATGCCGCACATAGGCCCGGGAATGGTTCCGGCAGACGGGACAGCCGCACTGGGCGTCAATGGGGTTGTCGTCCCGCTGGTACTTGTTGTTCTGGATATTGATGATCCCTTCCCAGGTAAAGAGATGGCCGTGGCGGGCGTTGCGGCTGGGCATGACGCAGTCAAAAAGGTCGATCCCCCGCCAGACCCCCTCAATGATGTTGACGGGGGTGCCCACTCCCATGAGATACCGGGGCTTCCCCTTGGGGGCAAAGGGCTCCACCGCCTCTATGATGCGGTACATCTCTTCGGCGGTCTCCCCCACCGCCAGGCCCCCGATGGCATAACCGTCCAGATCAAGTTCCGCAATGTCCTTCATGTGCTGGATGCGGATATCGTCATAAGTCCCGCCCTGGTTGATGCCAAAAAGCATCTGATGGGGATTGATGGTTCCCGGCATACTGTTGAGCCGGGCCATCTCGTCCTTACACCGGCGGAGCCACCGGGTGGTTCGGGCCACCGATTGGGCCACATACTCCCGTGGAGACGGATTCTCGATGCACTCGTCAAAGGCCATGGCAATGGTGGAGGCCAGATTGGACTGAATGCGCATACTCTCCTCAGGCCCCATGAAGATGCGCCGGCCGTCCACATGGGAGCTGAAGGTCACCCCCGCCTCCTCAATCTTCCGCAGGGAGGCCAGGGAAAACACCTGGAAGCCGCCGCTGTCGGTGAGAATGGGCCGGTCCCAGTTCATAAACTTATGAAGACCGCCCAAGTCCCGGACCACGTCGTCCCCCGGGCGCACATGGAGGTGGTAGGTGTTGCAGAGTTCCACCTGGCACCTCAGTTCCTTAAGATCCAGGGAGGAGATGCCGCCCTTGATGGCGGCGGAGGTGCCCACATTCATAAAGGCGGGGGTCTGTACCGTCCCATGGACGGTGGTAAAGACCCCGCGGCGGGCGGCGCCTTCGTTTTTCAGCAGCTTATACATATTACTTGCCGTCTCCTTTTGCAGATTGATGGATCAGCCGTGGATGAACATGGCGTCCCCAAGACTGTAAAAGCGGTACCGCTCTTCAATAGCCACCTTATAGGCGTGCATGGTGTGCTCATATCCCGCCAGGGCGCTCACCAGCATGATCAGGGTGCTTTCCGGCAGATGGAAGTTGGTGATAAGGGCATCCAGGCACTTGAACTGATAGCCGGGATAGATAAAAATATCGGTATAGCCGGAGCAGGCGGGCAGAGCCCCGTCCCGGAAGGCGGACTCCAGCGTCCGGCAGGAGGTGGTCCCCACCGCAACCACACGCCGCCCCTCTTTTTTGGCATCGGTGACCATTTTGGCCACGTCCTCAGGCACAAAGTAGTGCTCCGAGTGCATATGATGCTGTGTAATGTCATCAACCTTTACAGGCCGGAACGTGCCCAATCCCACATGTAAAGTGACATATCCGATCTGAACGCCCTTGTCAGCCAGGGTTTTCAGCAGCTGAGGGGTAAAGTGGAGGCCGGCTGTGGGCGCGGCGGCGCTTCCCGGCTCTTTGGAGTAGACCGTCTGATACCGTTCTTTATCCTTCAGCTCCTGGGTGATATAATGAGGCAGGGGCATCTGCCCCACCCTGTCCAGCACCGAGAAAAAATCCCCCTGGTACTGGAAGCGCACCAGACGATTGCCGTCATTTACGGTGTCTGTGATTTCCCCCACCAGCAGTCCGTCCCCAAAAACAAATCTGGCGCCGGGCTTTGCCTTCCGGCCGGGCTTGACAAGGGTCTCCCAGACATCCCGCTCCTTCTGCTCCAAAAGCAGGAGCTCCATGGCGCCGCCGGTGCCCTCTTTGTGGCCTATCAGGCGGGATGGCAGCACCCGGGAGTTGTTGAGGATGAGGACGTCTCCGGCCTGGAGCTCCTCTGCGATGTCGTAAAAATGCCGGTGCCGGATGGCCCCGTCATTTTTGTTCAGGCACATCAGCCGGGACTGGTCCCGCTGCGGCAGGGGTTCCTGCGCGATCAGCTCCTGGGGGAGATCAAAGGAAAAGTCCGATTTTTTCAAACAAGGTCACTCTTTTCTTGGCCTGGGCGGCGGAATTTTGTGTGGATAGTAACGATTGACATCGCCCATGCATAATGATAAGATAAAGAAAATAAAATTTAATAATTTAAACAATTGATAGAGGCGCGTCTTTCATCAGTAGCCGGAAGCCAAGATTGCCAAATCGTTTCAGGTCCGGTCAAAGGGAAAGTCGCCGAAGAGGGCGGCCGGCAGCTGCTTCTCTGGTTGCATTGCTGAATAAGGATGCGACTGTCATCCCGCCTGCGGGATGAAGCGCTATCGGGTTTGACTTGGGCTGCAACGGCCTGAGGGTCAACACTTCTATTATATTGTGTTTGCTGCCGGTTTTCAACCGGTTTTTTTTCTATCAGCAGGTATTCCGAATTTCGGCTCTCCCCCGCTATTTCACTTTCAAAGGAGTAAACGAGAAAATGAAGAAAATGAATGTTGGCATTATCGGCGCCACCGGCATGGTGGGACAACGCTTTATCTCTCTCCTGGAGGGCCACCCCTGGTTCACCGTGACCACCCTGGCGGCCTCCCCCCGCTCCGCGGGCAAGATTTACCGGGAGGCCGTAGGGAAACGCTGGTCCATGCCCACTCCCATTCCCCGGGAAATTGGAGAGATGGTAGTCCTGGACGCCGTTGCTGACAAAGAAAAGATTGCGGGTCCCGTGGATTTTGTATTCTGCGCCGTAGACATGAAGAAGGATGAAATCCGTGCCCTAGAGGAGGCGTATGCCAAGCTGGAGTGCCCGGTGGTCTCCAATAACTC
>JAEXZK010000071.1 GCA_023451415.1 Bacillota bacterium
CTTCAGCTCCGTGGAGGAGGCTGACTGTGGGGTGGCCGCCCGGATGACGGCCATGTTGTCCGGGCCGCCCCGGAGCATGGGCCAGGAGCTGGAAGGAAGCTGTCCTCCCTCCTCCAAAAGCTCATCGATCCGGGCCTTGGCGGCCAGAAGAACGTCATAGTTGGACACCCACGCCTGCTGCACAGGGCCCAGGGCGGCGTACCGCAGCAGCAGCGCGTCCACCTGGCGCTCGTTGGCCAGGGTCAGCTGGGACGGGGCAGGCAGGGCGGCGATGTCCGCTGCAAGATCAAGGGCAGCCCGCTGCTCCTCCGCCGTCCAGGCGGGGATGGTGACGTCGATGCTCCAGATGCCGCTGGCTGTTCCCTTGGAAACAGTAGCCGTCAGGGTGACCACGGCATCCACCTCACCCAGGCCGGGCCGGGTGACGCCGCCGTCGCAGGAGACCACCTCCGGGTGGGAACTGCTCCAGGTGATGGCGGCCCCGGTGGCCGGGTCGGTGTAGGGCAGCTCAATATCGCCGGTATAGGTTGTAGCGGCAAAGCTGGACGGCAGGCCGGCAATGGCCGCCTCCACGGCTGCCTTGTCGTCGGAGGCAGGGGCCTCGGCCACCACCACCTTGCAGTAAGGGCGGGAAATGTCCGAATCCACTGTGGCCGCAGTGCGCTGGGCGCTGATGACGTAAGTACCGGGATCGTCGAAGGACAGAACCGCCCGGCCGCTGCGGTCGGTGGTTTTACCGGCAGGGTTGCCGTCCATATAGATATCCGCGCCGGGGAGAGGGACCGGGTCGGGCACAGGCCAGGCCATGGTGTCGGTCCCCTTGAGGGTGAGGACAAAAGTATTGCCCGCGGCGGTGTTTACCACATCTTTGTCAAAATAGGCGGCATAAGCCGGCGTGGGGTAGCTGCTCCAGCTTTCGGAGATAACGACGCTGTCGCCCTCCTGGAGCTCATAAGCGCCGATGCCCACCGAGCCGGGGACGTTGCCCACCATGTAGGTGTAGTAATAACCATCCGCGGGATGGCTGGAGCCATTGACGCTGTTGAGGTAGACACCGTATCCCCCGTTGGAAACGTCCAGCATTGAGCCGGCGTAAGGACGGGCTTCTTCCAGATCGGCGGCCGCACCGTCATCCACCATGTATTGCGCCAGCGCCTCCAGCAGGGCGTGGAGCGGGGTCTGGAAGCCGGGGTCCGGGATGGGGTCCGTGGAAGCGCTGTCCCACACGCCGTAGTCATCATAGGTAAGCCCGGTCAGGCTGACCTCCGTGGGCTCCAGAAAGGTCCCGTCCTTCAGCTCCACCCGGACGGTGGCGGTGACGGCCCCGCTGTTTTTGGGGAGCGCCATGGCGCTGCGCCCCAGGGTGGACACGCCCAAAGACAGGCCCGCAGGACCGGTGTCCTGGGCAAAAGCCGCCACTCCCGTGACGGTCAGGGTCATGGCCAGGGCCAAGACCAGTGCTAAAATACGTTTCATGTAACTGCTGCCTCCTCACTTGCATGCCGCGGCAGAACAAACAAAAAACGGCAGACCGGGTCACAAATCCGGCTGCCGTCTGCGCGTACCAATCTGAGCAGGAGGGAGCGGAGCGGCCTGTGAGCCGCCGCGGTCTTCCTGCCCCAAACAGGACGTACTTTCACTTGTTCCTCACCGAAGTTGCTTGTACTGTGTACCGGCGGATATCCTGGCTTGAGACTCGAGCCTACTCACCGCTCCTTCCCGCCCGTACAAGGGGCAGTGGATTCACGCGGGTTTCGTCATCTCTTACAGTAGAGTGAGCTGCTGCGGATTTGCACCGCATTCCCCATTGATGCCTTGCGGCAACCGGTAATTTGTGCCTCTATGATAGCACGGCCCGGCCGTCTCGTCAATAGGCCGTCTCTGGATTTTCTTGGGATTCCTCCCCTTCTCCCAGGCCGTATTTGCGCCGGATCCGCAGGAGCTTTTTCCGCCAGGGCTCCAGGATCAGCCCCAGGAATATCACCGTGGACGCCGCATGGCTCAGGTCAAAGGGCGCCGAGGCCAGATAGGCCCCGGCCACGGTGGCCGGGGTCACCGGCCGGACATACCCAATCACAAACCAAAGGTTCATCAGCCAGCCAAAGGCCAAGGCCGCCGCGCCGCCATAAATCATCACACCTGTCCTGGATTTGAGGAAAGAAGCGCCGCGCCAGAGCCCCGCCAGATAACCCATCATCCCCCAGGCATACATCTGCCACGGGGTCCACATCCCCTGGCCCATGAGCATATTGCTGCAAAGGGCGCCCAGCGCGCCGCAGAGGAACCCCGACTGGGGGCCAAAGGAGAGCCCCGTGACAATGACCACCGCAGACATGGGCTTAAAGCCCGGCAGCGCCACAAAGGCGGCCCGCCCCAGGGCTGCGATGACGCTCATCACCACCACGGGTACGATGTCCCGGGACCGGGGCCGGGAGCTCTCAAACTGCAAAAGAAAAAAGGCTACCGCCGCCACAACAATGATCATTGTCACCGGCAGGGCCCTCTCCGTCCCATGGAGGGCATACCAAATCAGCGCACCCGGCACCAGCGCGGCCATTACAAGCTCCAACAGCGTCCGAAGCCCATTTTTGTGCTTTTTATCCATCACTTCACCCTCCCTTTTGTAGGCTTTTCTTATCATAGCAGGAAAGTTTGGCCTTGTAAACGGTTTGACAGAGAGGCTTTCCCTCAGTTTTTTTCGGCGCATGGGTTGAAATTTTGATTCTTTTATATTATAATGTAATCCGTCACTCAGACAAATTCATACGTTTATAGCATTTGGGCCCGTAGCTTAGCTGGGAAAGCGCTGCGTTCGCATCGCAGAGACCGAGAGTTCGAATCTCTTCGGGTCCACCAAAAATTCCGAAGGCATAGCCTTCGGAATTTTTTCATAGGGGGATAATTCCCCTCTTGACGTCGGTTTTCTCCGCGCTGCTCTAAAAACCTCCTGTCACCCCCTTAGATGTAAGCGGCAGATGCCATACGGCCTGCCGCTGGAACGGGGAAACGAAAGGCATTTGTTTTGCTTCCCATTTACACGGCGGAGCAAAGTTTTCTTTGCTCCGACCATTTTTTGCAGCAGCGGCTGTTACCTGCACCCCCAAAACCCAGGGACTCGGAAGGAGCCCTGCGTTTCTTGCCTTGCGTGTCCGCTGTTTATAAAAGTTCTCTCCTTTCAGACAAGCCTTAATCCGTGCAGAGGGAGTGGCATTATGTTGGAAATTTGCTTCAGCGACTCTGTAAAAGGGACGCTGGCCATCGCACAAAATTGCAGAAATGCTATCGGCGGAGCAGTCAGTATTATCACTGATTCCAAAGGAATTCTTTCCTGTTTTGCAAAAAGGAAGGCATTAAAAGAATATAGAAAAAGAAGGATAGAATTGCAAAAGCGGGCAGTTCCCCTTGGCGGTAAAAGAGAAGATATTATCGGCGTCTCCTTTGGCCTGTCGGAGGGGGATATCAAAGCGCCTATCGCTTCTGAGGGCTGCCCCCGGAAAGATCATGTCCGCTCCGTTTTTTCTTTTGGCAGGTATGGGGAACATGAGGATATGGAGCGGTCCATTGATGATTTTTGGCGCGCCTGCATGGAGGACCTGGAAAAGCTGAAAGGGGCCCCCGAAAAGGTGCGGATCTGGCTGGATCATACTCCCGATGCGCAATGTGGGCTGTTGTTTGCCGCTGATCTGCTGGAAAACAGCGAAACGGAAATCCACATCGTGGAACTGCCGGAAAAGATAAGGCGGGATGATAACTGCATGATTGAGTACCGCGGCTGGGGGGACGTCGAACCGGAGCTGTTCGGGACTTTTCTTGCATGCGAAAGAATCCTTACCAAAAGCGAGGTCCATGGGTTATCAC
>JAEXZK010000081.1 GCA_023451415.1 Bacillota bacterium
CTGTCCACCCGGTCCAGCTCCTCCCTGGGCAGCAGGGCCAGCAGCTTCCAGCCCAGGTCCAGGGTCTGCTCGATGGTGCGGTTTTCCTCAAAGCCCTGTCCCACGAAGAAACGCTCAAAATACTGGCCGAATTCCAGATAGGTTTTGTCCACCGGGCTCAGCTCCTCCTCACCGATGACCGAAGCCAGGCTCCGGGCGTCCTGGGTCTTGGCGTAGCAGGCAAAGAGCTGATTGGCCAGAGCGGAGTGGTCCGCCCGGGTGTAGCCTTCGCCGATGCCGTCCTTCATCAGACGGGACAGGGAGGGCAGCACGGCCACCGGGGGATAGGTGCCCATCAGATCCAGGCTCCGGTCCAGGACGATCTGCCCCTCGGTGATGTAGCCGGTCAGGTCGGGGACGGGATGGGTGATGTCGTCGTTGGGCATGGTGAGGATGGGGATCTGGGTCACGGAGCCCTGGGCCCCTTTGATGATGCCCGCCCGCTCGTAGATAGAAGCCAGATCGGAGTACAGATAGCCGGGGAACCCCTTCCGGCCGGGGATCTCCCCCTTGGAGGATGAGAATTCCCGCAGGGCCTCGGCGTATGAGGTCATGTCGGTGAGGATGACCAGGACGTGCATATTGTGCTCAAAAGCCAGGTACTCCGCCACCGTCAGGGCGCAGCGGGGGGTGAGGATGCGCTCGATGATGGGGTCGTTGGAAAGGTTGAGGAACATCACCACGTTCTGGGCGGCGCCGCTTTCCTCAAAAGAGGCGCGGAAATAGTCGGCCACGTCGTTCTTGACGCCCATGGCGGCAAAAACCACGCAGAAGTTTGCGGCGTAGTCCTCGCTGCCGCCTTCGGTGATCCGGGCCTGGCGGACAATCTGCACCGCCAGCTTGTTGTGGCTCAGGCCGGAGCCGGAGAAGATGGGCAGCTTCTGCCCGCGGATCAGGGTGGTGAGGCAGTCGATGGAGGAGATGCCGGTACGGATATAGTTCCGTGGATAGATGCGGGAGACGGGGTTGATGGGCTTGCCGTTGATGTCCGCCCTTTTGTCCGCAAAAACCTCTCCCAGGCCATCGATGGGCTTGCCGCCGCCGTTAAAGACCCGGCCCAGCACCTCCCGGGAGAGGGGCATCTCCATGGGGTGCCCCAGGAGGCGGGTCCTGGTGTTGGTCAGCGAAAGGCCGCGGGTGCCCTCAAAGACCTGGATGACCGCCCGGTCCCCCTCGATAAGGACCACACGGCCGGTGCGGACGGTGCCGTCCTCCAGCACCAGCTCCACCATCTCCTCAAAGCTGACGTCCCCCACCTTATCCAGAACCACCAGCGGTCCGTTGATTTCCTTGAGTCCCACGAATTGAACGCTCATACTTGCGGCTCCTTTCGTTTAAAGTTCGGGGGCGCCGGCTGCGGGGCGTGCCTCGGGCACATACACCTTGGCCAGAGTCAGCTCGATGTCCAGCTTGTATTGGTCAAACATCTCCAGCTTGTCGTTTGGGATGTCGTATTTCATCTTGACCACCTTGTCGAAGAGCCCGGTCTCCAGGATGGAGCTGATGGGCGCTCCGGCGGCCACCAGGGCCTTGGCCTTGTCGTAGAGATAGAGGATGACCTCCATCATCCGGAGCTGTTTCTCCAGGGTGACATAGGTGTCCTCCTGATGGAAGGCGTTCTGCTGGAGGAATCCCACCCGGATGACCCGGCTGATTTCTATGACCAGCTTTTGATCGTCGGGGAGGACGTCGGAGCCGATGAGCTTGACGATCTCCATCAGCTTATCTTCCTCATGGAGCAGTGCGATGATGGACTGACGGCGCTTGGGGAAAGCTGGGTCCACGTTGTCCTTGTACCACTGGCGCAGGTCGTCCACATACTCGCTGTAGCTGGTGATCCAGTTGATGGCGGCATAGTGGCGGGCATAGGCCAGGTTCTTGTCCAGCGCCCAGAAGCAGCGGACAAAGCGCTTGGTATTCTGGGTGACAGGCTCGGAAAAATCGGCGCCCTGGGGGGAGACTGCGCCGATGATGGAGACGCTGCCCTCAGCACCGGAAAGGGTGCTCATGTAGCCCGCCCGCTCGTAAAACTCGGAAAGCCGGGAGGGAAGATAGGCGGGAAAGCCCTCCTCGGCGGGCATCTCCTCCAGGCGGCCGGAGATCTCCCGCAGCGCCTCGGCCCACCGGGAGGTGGAGTCGGCCATGATGGCCACATGGTAGCCCATATCCCGGTAATACTCCGCCAGGGTGATGCCGGTGTAGATGGAGGCCTCCCGGGCAGCCACAGGCATATTGGAGGTGTTGGCGATGAGGACGGTACGGTCGGTGAGGGGTTTGCCGGTTTTGGGGTCCATGAGGCCGGAGAACTCCTCCAGCACCTGGGTCATCTCATTGCCGCGCTCGCCGCAGCCGATGTAGACGATGATGTCGGCATCGCTCCATTTGGCCAGCTGGTGCTGGGTCATGGTTTTGCCGGTGCCGAAGCCTCCGGGCACTGCGGCGGTGCCTCCCTTGGCAATGGGAAAGAGGGTGTCTATGACCCGCTGCCCGGTGACCAGGGGCATGGAGATAGGCAGGCGTTTACCCACCGGCCGGGGGCTGCGGATGGGCCAGCGCTGGCAGAGGGTGAGGCTCTGCTCCCGGCCGCTGCCGTCCCTGAGCTTGAGGATGCAGTCGTTGATGGTATATTGCCCCGCGGGGGCCACCCAGGTGACCTCCCCGCTCATGGCCGGGGGAAGGATGCACCGGTGCTGGATCAGCGAGGTTTCGGGACAGGTGGCATACACCTGCCCGCCCTGAAGCGTGTGGCCGATCTTGACAGTGGGGGTGACGTCCCAGAGACGCTCCCCGTCCAGGGAGGGGACGTTGCAGCCCTCGGCGATAAAGGCCCCGGAGAGCTGCTCCAGCATTTTCAGAGGGCGCTCGATGCCGTCAAAAATATTGGAGAGGATGCCGGGGCCGAGGGTGGCGCAGATAGGGCTGCCGGTGGGCTCCACGGGCTCGCCGGGCTTGAGCCCGGTGGTCACCTCGTATACCTGGATGGTGGTGATGTGGTCGTTGATGGAGATGACCTCGCCCACCAGGCGGCGCTCGCCCACATATACCATTTCCTGCATGGAAAAGTCTTTGGAATTTCTGACTGTAACAACAGGGCCGTTGATGGAAAAAATCTGATTGCTGCTCACAGTTTACCGCCGTTTCTCCGCACGGGTTGGGTTTGAAAACGGCCGCGGAGGAGCATCCCCTGTGCGGGAGGGGAGGCCCCGGCCGGAGGCGTGCCGTTCAGGTGACAGCCAAGCTGGATGTGGAGTAGAAATAGGGCTTCTGATCCTCCAGCCGGCTGTCCAGCGTCTCGTCCACAAAGATGCCGGCGGTCTGGTTCATCAGCTTGAGCCCGCCGATGCGGATATTTTCGTCAGCGAGGATGCGGCATTTCTGCCCGAAAATTTTGTCCAGCTCCACTGCGAAGTGGTAGTCGTCCCGGCGCAGCATGATAACGCTGCCCTCCAGAGGGTAACGCTGGGCCAGCTCCCGGGCCAGGCCGGTGATCATTTCGGCGTAGGCCGGGGTCCTGGTGTAGGCGATGAGCTGCACCCGCACCTGGCGGAAGACGTTTTTGGTGATTTCCTCCCGCTTGAGGAGCAGGTCGTGCCGGGCCTGGGCCTCCTGCTGGGAGATGGTCCGGGTGGCGGTGGTGTGGATACCCGCCACCTCGTCCTGGATCTTGCTGTACAGCTCCCGGAGGACCTCCTCCTCCGCCTTTTTGAGGGCGGCGGACTTGAGGCTCTCCGCCTGGTGCAGCAGCGCGCCCGCCTTGGCCTGGGCGTCCCCCAGCACAGAGGCTTCGATCATTTTGTAGCGTTCCTGGATGCTTGCCATGGGTCTTACCCCCTTGTTTACCAAATTAGATGCTGATGCCCACGGCCTCCCGGACATACCGGGTGATGGCGTCGGAAAGCTGGCCCGCGCCGTGGCGGTCGGCGACCTCCACAATGAGGGGCTGCTTCCGGCTGAGCTTGAGGTCGTAGACAAGCTCGGGGCACAGGTTGATGAGCTTACCCGTCATCAGGACAACCCCCACCTGGGGGTCCTCCATCACCCGGTTCAGCTCCCGCTCCACCTCGGACGCCTCATGGATCACCACGCCTTCGATGCCCGCAAGGCGCATCCCCATGAGGGTATCGATGTTGTCACTGAGCAGATAAAAGCGCATAAGGCTACCTCCTTGCCCGGGAAAAGGAGGCCTCTCCCGCGGGACGGACGTGTTTACAGCTTATTGATAATAAGGATGGAGATAAGCAGGCCGTACAGGGCGACGCCTTCGCCCAGGGCCACAAAGATCAGGGCTTTGCCGAAGGCCTTGGGGTCCTCGGAGAAAGCGCCGATGGCAGCGGGAGCGGCGGCGGCCACAGCAATGCCCGCGCCAATGGCGGAAAGGCCGGTGACCAGCGCGGCGGCCAGGTAGGCCATACCGGCGCCTGTGGTCAGCCCTGCAGCGACAGCGGCGGCTTCCCCCGCGGCGGGGGCGGCCTCAGCCAGGGTCACCATACCGCTCATGGGCAGGATGACCATCAGGGCGGCTACGCCAAAGAAGGCGCAGAGGTTAAAGATGACGGCGTGCTTGGCCCTGCGGCCGGTGGTGATCCCCTTGTAGATGGGGATCAGGGGCATGGACAGCAGGACGACCACGGCCAGGGGAACAAGTACCATAAACAAAGTTTGCATTACGACTACCTCCAAAATTGGACTTTTTGGGATGTATGCCCGGCGGGCGGGATCAGGCGGACGTGCCGGCCGAATAATCCACCAGGGCGGGCTCGAAGGGCTTCCCGTCGCCCTCAAAGAAACGG
>JAEXZK010000136.1 GCA_023451415.1 Bacillota bacterium
GTACAAGGGACGCCCTGTTTTCCACGGCCTGGGAGACTTTTTTTACCAGTGCGAGCAGCTGGACCGGGCGCCCCAGGAGTTTTATGACGCCTTTGGCGGCCTGGGGGCGGAGGCCTGCACCGCCGACGGTTACGACTACCGGATGGCGGCCGGAGGAATGTACGGCGTGGCCGACCCGGATTTTTACCGGTCTGTAATGGCTTCTTTCTCCTTTGAAGGAGGAAACCTGAGAGAGATCCGACTGACCCCCGTATCCCTGAATTTTGCCCGCAGGAGCGCCGCCAAAGGCACCCCCTGTCTGGCGGCGGGGGAGGAGGGGAGGGAGATTCTTGCCCGGATGCAGGAGCTTTCCCGCCCCTGGGGGACGGAAATTGAAATTGTGGACGGCCAGGGGGTTGTCCGCATCCCATCAAAATAGAAAGTGAGGCTGACATGATGAAATATGTAAAGATGACCTCCGCTGGTTTTGAATTTGTGGCCCGGCTGGAGGAAGAAAAGAGCCCCGAAACCTGCAAATGGCTTTTGGAGCAGCTGCCCTGGAAGGTGGATATGCGCCATGTTTCCTGGAGCGGTAACGCCTGCTTTGTCCGTCTGGGCGGCCTGGCGCACAAGCTCCCCTTTGAAAATCCCGTCAGGGTGCCCTCCAAGGGGGAGGTGCTGGTCTATCCGGGGAACATCCCCTACCTGCAGATGGGCGGAGAGTTCTTTATGGCCTGGGGCCCGTGCAGCTTTGCCTGCCAGGCCGGCAACCTGGTTGGGAACCATGTCCTCACCATCACCCAGGGGATGGAGCAGCTGGAAGAGTACGGCAGGATCGTCCACCTTCAGGGGATGCAGTCCATGACTGTGGAACTGATGGACTGACCGCGGAGGAACGGCGACGTGAATGCAGCAGAAAAGTCCCCAGTGGCCCTTTGCAGGGTCAATGGGGAAAGACTCTGGAAAAGGCTCCATGAGGTGGGGGAGATCGGCAGAAAGCCGGACGGCGTCCACTGTCTGGCCCTGACCCGGGAGGAGAATTCTGTCCACGACCTGATCCGCAGCTATATGGAGGAGGCGGGCCTGACGGTGCGGGTTGACCCCGCGGGGAACCTCATCGGCCGCAGGGAGGGGAGGTTCCCCAATCTTCCGGTGGTGATGTCCGGCTCCCATGGCGACACGGTTTATGGCGGCGGGATCTTTGACGGGCGTTTGGGCATCCTGGGGGCGGTGGAAGCCCTCCAGACGATGAACGAAAACGGCGTTGAAACCGACCATCCCATTGAGGTTTACGTCTACCGGGATGAGGAGGGCAACCGTTTTACGCGGGGCTATTCCAGCGCCCGGTTCCTGGCCGGGGCCCCCCGCCCGGGCGTCATGGAAATGGTGGACAAGGACGGGATCACCATAGAGAAGGCTCTGACAGACTGCGGGTTTGACCCGCGCCGCGCGGTGGAAGCCAAGCTGCCCAAGGGATACGCAAAGGCGCACCTGGAACTGCACATCGAGCAGGGCAACGTGCTGGAGAGCAAGGGACTGGCAGTGGGGATTGTCAGCGGCATTTTCTGCCAGACCAGGGGCTCCTGCACCCTGACGGGGAAGGCCTCCCACGCGGGGGCTACCCCCATGGCGCTGCGGAAGGACCCCCTCTGCGCGGCGGCGGAGATCATCCTGGCCGCGGAGGAGGCCGCCGGGCAGCGGGATAACGCTGTTGCGACCGTGGGCCGGATCACAGTATCCCCCGGAGCGGTAAACGTGATCCCCGGCAGTGTGACGCTGAGCCTGGACATCCGCCATTTGGAGCCGGATGTGGCCAACGCGGTCATTGAACAGATCCGGCGCATGGGGAAGACCGCCTGCCAAAAGCGTGGGGTGGAAATGGACTATCAGGTGCCGCCCCTCCAGGAGAGGGAGGCCAAGCTGTTCGACCCCGGCGTCCAGGCGGTGATCGAGGCCGCCTGCCGGGAGATGGGTCTGCCGGTGCATTATCTGCCAAGCGGTGCAGGACATGATTCCGGCGTTTTCCGGGAGCTGTTCCCCACCGGGATGATCTTTGTCCGCACCAAGGACGGCGTCAGCCACAATGGCGACGAATATGCCTCGCCGGAGGACTGTGCCTTGGGCGCGGAGGTCCTGATGAGGTCCATGATCGCCCTGGGAGCAAGGGGAAAATAAGTGGCGTCGGAAAGGGATACGCCCCAAGGCCGCGATCACAAAACGAACTGAGCCGACAGCCCGAAAGCGAGCGCCGGCTCAGTTCTTGCATTGTGCACGAAGCAGCCGTCTGCCGCACGGACGGCAAAAAGCTTTTGTTTACAGCGCCGGGGACAGCATGACCAGCCCTTGGGAAAACAGAAAGACGATACAAAAGCGGGCTGAGGCTCTGGGAGATGCAAGGCGTATGACGCGTGAAAAAGTCTTGCTGCTTCTTGCGGGGCAGCCCGGCAATATGCCGTTCCGGGGCTGTGCGCGCCAAGCCTTCGGCGCACGGCTTTGATGATGGAACAGAGCCGGGGCGCGCTCTTGGGCTCACCATTTGCGGGGCGGATGCACTTGACAAAACAGGACCCAAGGAATATCTTTTTGACAAGAGCCGGTAATGCGTCGTGCTGGCTGCCGCGCGGGCCGGCGGAGGACGAACGCCGAAAAATATATTGCCCAAATAGGATAAATTAAAGAGGAGGAGTTTACCATGTCGTATCAGCCTGCCCTTTCTTCTGCCTTCAATGACACCCACAACCGAGGGGTCAAACTCTCTCCGCAGTCCGGGATGTGCTCTTTTTGCACGGAAGACTGCCCCGGTACCTGCGAGCTGGCCCTTTCGGCCGTCCTGGGGGCGCGTTCCGTTTATCCCACCAATACGGGGAACAACCAGGTCGCCTCTGAAAAAAACTACCCCATCGATTACTCCCATTTTAATATCAATGGCCGCGTATTTGGCGCGCAGGGGCTGGAGCCGGGGGCCCAGCCCGCTGTATTCAATGTGAAGCTGGAGCGCAGCTACGGGCG
>JAEXZK010000198.1 GCA_023451415.1 Bacillota bacterium
GAGGAGACCATTCACCGCCTGGCTGCCGAAAACTGCGGCATCATCTTCATTACGGAGCAGGCTATGGCTCCCGTCCTCCATGTGCTGGAGGAATACAAGGATCACCAGACCCCTGCCATCATCCCCATCCCCGGGCGGGAGGGCTCCCTTGGCATGGGCCTGACCAGCGTCAGGAAGAGCGTGGAACGCGCAGTGGGCGCGGACATTTTGTTCAAAGACGAATAATAGAGAATAAGTAGGTGAAATAGAGTGAGCCAAGGAAAAGTAGTTAAGGTGTCCGGCCCGCTGGTGGTCGCCGAAGGTATGCGTGACGCCAACATGTTCGACGTGGTGCACGTGGGCGAGATGGGGCTCATTGGCGAGATCATCGAGATGCGGGGCGATAAGGCCTCCATCCAGGTCTATGAAGAGACCTCCGGCCTGGGCCCCGGCGCCGTGGTGGAATCCACCGGCGCCCCTCTGTCGGTGGAACTGGCTCCCGGTCTGCTGGAGATGATTTATGACGGCATCCAGCGTCCTTTGGAGAAGATCAAGGCCCTTACCGGCAGCACCATTGCCAGAGGCATCTCTGTCACGGCCCTGGACCACGACAAGAAGTGGGACTTTGTGGCCACCGCCCAGGCAGGGGACCGGGTAAAGGCCGGCGACATCATCGGCACTGTCCAGGAAACCAGCGTCATCACCCATAAGATCATGGTCCCCGTGGGGATGGAAGGGGAGATCACTTCCGTCCAGAGCGGGTCCTATACCATCGTGGAGCCTGTTGCCCGGCTGAAGAAGGCCGACGGCTCCGAAGCGGAGATCCAGATGCTCCGCAAATGGCCTGTCCGTGTCCAGCGCCCTGTGGACCACAAGCTGTCCCCGGATGCCCCCATGGTCACCGGCCAGCGGGTCATCGACACGCTGTTCCCCATCGCCCGCGGCGGTACCGCCGCCGTGCCCGGCCCCTTCGGCAGCGGCAAGACGGTGGTCCAGCATCAGCTGGCAAAATGGAGCGATGTGGACATCGTGGTGTACATCGGCTGCGGCGAGCGCGGCAACGAGATGACCGACGTGCTCATGGAGTTCCCAGAGCTGAAAGATCCCCAGACCGGGGAATCCATCATGAAGCGCACCGTCCTCATCGCCAACACCTCCGATATGCCCGTGGCCGCCCGTGAGGCGTCCATCTACACCGGCATCACCATCGCCGAGTATTTCCGGGATATGGGCTACTCGGTGGCCATCATGGCCGACTCCACCTCCCGCTGGGCCGAGGCCCTCCGCGAGATGTCCGGCCGCCTGGAGGAGATGCCCGGCGAAGAAGGCTACCCCGCCTACCTGACCTCCCGCCTTGCCCAGTTCTACGAGCGCGCCGGTCGCGTGGTCTGCCTGGGCTCCGACGGCCGGGAGGGCTCCCTCACCGCCATCGGCGCGGTTTCCCCCGCCGGCGGCGACAACTCCGATCCTGTTGTCCAGGCCACCCTGCGTATCGTCAAGGTCTTCTGGGGGCTGGATTCGGGCCTTGCCTACAAGCGCCACTTCCCGGCCATCAACTGGCTGACCTCTTACTCCCTGTACAACGACACCATCGGCGAGTGGCTCAATGCCAACGTGGCCGAGGACTGGATCAAGCTTCTCAATGAGACCATGCACATCCTCCAGATCGAATCCGAACTGGAGGAGATCGTCAAGCTGGTCGGCTACGACTCCCTGTCCGCTGCCGACCGCCTGACCCTGGAGGCCGCCCGGAGCGTCCGTGAGGACTTCCTCCAGCAGAACGCTTTTGATGAGGTGGACACCTATACCTCCCTCCAGAAGCAGTACGGCATCCTGAAGCTGGTCCTCCGGTTCTATCACGAGGCCCAGGCCGCTCTGGCGGCGGGAGCAGAGGTGTCGGCCATCTTTGCCCTGGATGTCCGGGAGAAGATCGCCCGCGCCAAGTACGCGGCTGAAAAGGACTTTGACGCCTATTTGGCCTCTGCCATCGAGGAGCTGGAGTCCAGCATGAAAGAACTCATCACCGGGGAGGTGTCTGCGTAATGTTGAAGGAATATCGCACCATACAGGAGGTCGCGGGCCCTCTGATGCTGGTTAAAGACGTGGAAGGCGTCGCTTACAACGAGCTTGGCGAAATCGAACTGCCCAGCGGCGAACGCCGTCGCTGCAAAGTCCTGGAGGTCAACGGCTCCAATGTCCTGGTGCAGCTTTTTGAGAGCTCCGCCGGCATCAACCTGGAGCACAGCAAGGTCCGTTTCTTCGGCCGCAGCCTGGAGCTGGCGGTGTCCGAGGACATGCTGGGCCGGGTTTTTTCGGGCATGGGCAAACCCATCGACGGCGGCCCCGAGCTTATCCCCGACAAGCGGCTGGATATCAACGGCCTGCCCATGAACCCCGCCGCCCGGACCTACCCTGAGGAGTTCGTCCAGACCGGCGTTTCCGCCATCGACGGGCTGAACACCCTGGTCCGCGGCCAGAAGCTGCCCATCTTCTCCGGCTCCGGCCTGCCTCACGCCAAGCTGGCGGCCCAGATCGCCCGCCAGGCCAAGGTGCTGGGCACCGATTCCAAGTTCGCCGTGGTCTTCTGCGCCATCGGTATCACCTTTGAGGAGTCGGAGTTCTTCATCAACGACTTCAAGCGCACCGACGCCATCGACCGCGCCGTCCTCTTCATCAACCTGGCCAATGACCCCGCTATCGAGCGTATCTCCACCCCCCGTATGGCCCTGACCGCCGCGGAGTATCTGGCCTTTGAGAAGAATATGCACGTCCTGGTCATCCTCACCGACATCACCAACTATGCGGAGGCTCTCCGTGAGGTTTCCGCCGCCCGCAAGGAGGTCCCCGGCCGACGCGGCTACCCCGGTTACCTCTATACTGACCTGGCGACTCTCTATGAGCGTGCCGGCCGCCGGGACGACAGCGAGGGCTCCATCACCATGATCCCCATCCTGTCCATGCCCGAGGATGACAAGACCCACCCCATCCCCGACCTCACCGGCTACATCAC
>JAEXZK010000199.1 GCA_023451415.1 Bacillota bacterium
CCGCGGGGTCAAAGCCCACGCCGTCGTCCTCCACCGTGACGGTGTTGTAGAGGTTCCCCCCCTGAACGGTGACGGTGATCCTGCCCTGCTCCCGCCCTTCAAAGGCGTGCTCCAGGGCATTGGAGGCCAGCTCGCTGACCACCAGGGAGACCGAGGTGGCCTTGTCTGCCTCCAGGGGCAGATCATCCCCCTCCACCGCAATGGCGATGGCCCTGCCGTCAGGAACCAGGGACTGGAGGCTCCGGCGGAGCTTCTCCAGGAGCACCCGGCTCTGGACCACCATGCCGTCGGTGCTGCTTAGGGTCAGTATATCATGGATGGCGGCAATACTCAAGACCCTGCTGACATTTTCCCGGAAAATGCGCTTTACCCCGGGGTCGGAGCACTTCCTGGCCTGGATGCTGAGGATGCTGGCCACCAGCTGGAGGTTGTTTTTGACCCGGTGGTGCACCTCCCGCATGGCGGCCTGGTGCTCCCCTGCCTCCCCGGCGGACCGGAGGGTAAGGAGGGCGTCTCCCCGGTCCTCCCGCTCCCGGGCCAGCTCTTCAAACTTTTTTTCCTGGAGGATGGTGCGGCTGACGTCTTTTTCCCGGATGAGGACGGCGATGACCTTCCCCCCGCCCCCCCGGACCGGGACCACGTCCTGCTTCACCGACCGGTTCTCCTGGGTGATGGCCTTCAGGTCCCGCACCGGCATCCCGGAGGCAAAGGCGTGAAAAACCGCCGGCTCCTTGTCCGGGGCGGCCAGCTTCCCCGCCACCCGCTGGCAGTAGGCGCTCTGCTCGCTGAGGGGCTTGGCCTCGGCCACCACCACGGCGGCGGAGCCGTCCCGGAGCATACAGTCGATAAAAACATCGGAGCCGGTGAGGTCGGCGGTGAGCTGGAGGGTCTCCTCCAGGGCCTCCAGGCGGCGGATATCCTCCTCCCCCAGGGCGGTGAGCTCCCGGCAGAGCTGGCAAAGCATGGCGGTCATCCCCCTTCCCGGGCCAGGAGCCTCCGGGCGGCCTCCCCCGGAGAAAGCCCCAGGCGCTTGGCCTCGTCGGTGATGAGGCGGTAGGCTGCGGGCTCCGAAATCCCCCGGCTCCGCATCAGCCCTTCCTTGGCCTTGTTCACCTGCTCCCGCTGGGAGCCCCGGTCCACCACCACCTTGGCCAGGGCTGCGATGGTGGTCCGCTTGTCCATGGCCATCTGCCGCAGCTGGCGGTAGGCCTCGGCCTCGGGGATGCCCTTTTCCCGGGCCACCAGGGCCTTGGCCCGCTCCACCAGCTTCTGCTCCTCCAGCTGCCGGCGGGCCTCAGCGGTCTCCCGGCGGCTCTGGCGGAGGCGCTGGCTTTGGGCCAGGGCCACCTCGATGGCCGGCAGCAGCAGCCGCTGCTCCACCGGCTTCACCAGATATCCGGTGACGCCGAGCTGGTTGGCCCGTTCGATGAGCTCCGGGCTGCTGAAGGCGGTGAGGAGGCAGACGCACCCTGCCAGTTCCTCGGCAAGGATGGTCTCGGCGGCGCCCAGGCCGTCAAAAATGGGCATCTTGATGTCCATGAGCACCACGTCGGGATGGTGGAGGCGGCAGAGCTCCACGGCGTCAAAGCCATCCCCGGCGCTGCCGGCGATCCCAAAGCCCAGTTCCTCCAGCATCTCCGAAAGGTCCATCCGTGTGATGGGCTCGTCGTCCACCACCACTGCTGTCCGCATCCACGTCGCCGCCCTTCCTCTTTATCTATCGCAAAACAGACGCGGTCCCATTGCGGGCCGCCTTTGGGTCACTTTGGGACTGTTGACAAAGTCGCCCCCCGAAAAACATCGGCGCTTTATTTTGGCACATCTCACAAGAATCCTCGTTAATACATCAAGCATTGCCTGCGGTTTTTGTTCTATCTGCCGAAACAATCGCTCTCGTTTTCTTCGGGGCCTGGTTTGTCAACAACCCTACTTTCTCCCGGAAAACTCCCGGATCACCGCTCCGCACAGGTCGGGGAAATTGCCGATGATGCCGTCGATCCCCTTTTCCAGCAGGTCCAGCATATCCTCCCGGGTGTTGACGGTCCAGGCGTTGATCTCCCGCCCGGCGCCCTTTATTTCCTTTAAGCATTCCGGGGTGAGGTTGTTGAAAATGGGATGGACACACTGGACGCCGTGGGCCCTGGTGTACTGCCCCACGCCGATGTACCAGCCCTCGGTGAGGAAGCCCAGCTTGACGTCGGGGGCCAGGGCCTGGAACCGCAGGATGGAAAAGTGGTTGAAGGAGGAGATGATGATCCGTTCCCGCAGGCCAAACTCGTCCATAAGGCGGAGGGTCTTTTCCTCGATGCCGGGGTACTCAAAAACCCCGGTCTTCAGCTCGATGTTGGTAAAGACGTTCCTGTCCTTCACCAGCTCAAAGTACTCCCGGAGGGTGGGGACGGGGTTCCTGCCATAGACGCCCCGATAACTGGCCGAGGCATCCAGGGCCCTGAGCTCCGCCAGGGTGTGGTCCTTGACCCAGCCGCTGCCGTCGGTGGTGCGGTCCAGATCCTCGTCGTGGATGATGACCAGCTCCCCGTCCCGGGAGAGGTGCACGTCCAGCTCGATGCCGTCACAGCCCGCCTCCAGGGCCTTCCGGAAGGCCAGCATGGTGTTCTCGGGGTACTTGCCGCTGAAGCCGCGGTGGGCGATGTTCTTTGTCATATTATCCCTCTCTCTCTTTCTATTGCAGTATACCAAAAAAACACATTTTTCGTCAAACGGGCCCCCTGGACGAAGCAAGGGGGCCCGCGGTATTCTGGTTTTGAGACACGCCCGGGGGGTCACAGCAGGATGCAGTTCTCCTTCTTCACCGACATGTACACTTCCTGCCGGTCCTCAAACATCATAGAGGTGCGGAAGAGGACGTCCACATCCACCTGGGTCTTGCCGCACAGGACGGCATAGCGCAGGATGTTGCCATGGGGCAGGCTGTCGTCGATGACGCCCTTCCAGTGGTAACGGTCCTCCCGCTCCACCGGCTGGGTGCTGATTTCCACCACCTCGGGGCGGAACGCCACGTCCCTGCAATCCAGCTTCTCTCCCACCAGGGTGCAGAACTCCCCGGCGGGCAGGATGTTGTAGTGGCCGATAAAGGTGGCCGCAAATTTGGTGGTGGGCTTGGTGTACATCTCGGTGGGGTTTGCCGACTGCTCGATGATCCCCTGGTGCATCAGATGGATGACATCGGACATAACCATGGCCTCATCCTGGTCGTGGGTAACAAAGATGGCGGTCATATTAAAGTCCTTCTGGATCTTGCGGATCTCGATCTGGAGGGAGCGGCGGAGCAGGGCGTCAATGGCCGAGAGCGGCTCGTCCAGCAGGAGGAC
>JAEXZK010000237.1 GCA_023451415.1 Bacillota bacterium
ACATGGCCGCTGCGGCTGTTGTGGCGGAGGATGTGCCGCAGCCCGGCGGAAAGGCGGCGCTTGTCCTCCGGCAGGACGTCCAGGGTGTCCCGGGCCATCCTGTCCACTTCCTCAAATTCCAGCCCCACCTCGTCGCAGCAGAGGACATAGGGGTCGTCCTGGACCACGTCCACCGCCACGTTGCCCCAGCGTTTCCAGATGCGGATGGCCTGGGCGGGCAGCACCCCCCGGGCGGTAAAGAAGAGCATCGTGGCCCGGATGCCGAAGAGCCGGGCAAACTCCTCCCCGATCTCCCGGGCCTTCTTTGGGGAGATGCCCTTCACCTGGCTGAGGGCGCCGGGGTCTTTTTCGATGACCTCCAGGGCCCTGTCCCCAAATTGGGCGACGATCCGCTTGGCTGTGGCCGGGCCGATGCCCTTGATGGCGCCCCCCGAGAGATACTTGAGGATGGCGCTCTGGGTCGCGGGAAGGGTGCGGGTGATGGCCTGGGCCTTAAACTGCATCCCATAGGAGGGGTGGACGGTATACCGCCCCATGGCAGAGATCTCCTCCCCCGGCGCAGGCTGCGGGATCTCCCCCACCACGGTGACCAGCTCGTCCTCCACAGACACCTCCAGTACCGAGAATCCGGTGTCCTCGCTGTGGTAGACCACATCCTCCACGGTGCCTTCCAGCTGCTCCAATGCCTGCTCCGTCTCCTGCCTCATTCTTCCCACCCCCTTTTCTCAATATTTTTCCATCAGCATATAAGGGACAGCACAGTTTTTGGGGAGCGGGATCAGCCTCCGGCGCCGCTGTCCCCGTTGCCGGCCGCCAGCCCGCTTGCCCTTGGCAGGCGTATCGCTCCCTGTGCACTGATGGTATTATAGTACATTTTCTCCCCGGAGAAATGGGGCCCCCGCGGGCCCCTCTGCCGTCTGGATGCTCAAAGCAGGGCGCGGCCCAGCTCTTCCGGGTTCTCTACATAAAGGACCCCCCGGCTGCCGCAAAGCCGCCGGCAGATTTCCGCCGTCTCCGGGTCCGTCCCGTCGGACACCAGGACCACCTTTGCGCCCCGGATGCTGCGGTTGAGGCAGACCTCATTGCAGGCCTGGGTCAGACGGCCCTCGATGCCCTCGTCGCGGCCCTGTGCCACCACCACCAGGTAGCTGTTCTCCAACTGGCAGCTTCGGTAGAGCCAACGGGTAACCCCTGAGCAGACTTCCGCCAGCCCCACGGCGGCCAGCGCAAAAAGAAAAAAGAGAAAAATCTGGTTTTCCATGGCGTTTCACCTCGCCATATCCTATGTTTTTAAAGAAAAAGTGGTGCATAACGCCAAAAGGCCCCCGCCGGCGGCGGGGACCTTTGAGATATCCGGAAAGGTCAGGGTTCCAGGTCAAACCGGCCGTCCGGGAATGCAGGCAAGGGCTGCGGCGGATGTTTCCAGGGCTCACTCCAGGGCGGCTTTGAGGGCCTCGGTGCGGTCAGTGCGCTCCCAGGTCAGGTCCAGGTCGGTACGTCCGAAATGTCCATAGGCGGCCAGCTGGCGGTAGATGGGGCGGCGCAGGTCCAGAGCCTTGATAATGGCGGTGGGCCGCAGGTCAAAGACCTTCTCCACTGCTTTTTCGATGGCCTCGTCCGCCACGGAGCCAGTGCCAAAGGTGTTTACATTGATGGATACCGGACGGGCCACCCCGATGGCGTAGGCCAGCTGCACCTCGCACCGGCGCGCAAGGCCCGCAGCCACTACGTTCTTGGCCACATACCTGGCGGCATAGGCGGCGCTGCGGTCCACTTTGGTGGGGTCCTTTCCGGAGAAGGCGCCGCCGCCGTGTCGGCCCCACCCGCCGTAGGAGTCCACGATGATCTTCCGGCCGGTAAGGCCGCTGTCCCCCTGGGGCCCGCCCACCACAAAGCGTCCGGTGGGGTTGACCAGATACTGGGTATTTTTCCGCAGCCCGGCGGGGACCACCGGCTCGATGACGTGGCGGATAATATCCTCCCGGATGGTCTCCTGGGCCACATCGTCGCCATGCTGGGTGGACACCACAATGGTGGTGATCTCCACCGGCTTGTCGTCCACATACCGGACGGTGACCTGGGTCTTGCCGTCGGGGCGGAGGTAGGGCAGCGTGCCCTCCTTGCGCACCTGGGCCAGCCGCCGGGCCAGCTTATGGGCCATGGCGATGGGCATGGGCATTAGTTCGGGCGTATCGTCGCAGGCATAACCGAACATCATCCCCTGGTCCCCGGCGCCGTTGTCCTCATCAGCCCCCAGAGCCTCTTTGGCTTCCAGGGAATGGTCCACACCCAGGGCGATATCCGGGGACTGCTCGTCGATGGAAGTGAGGACGGCGCAGGTGGTGCCGTCAAAGCCGTACTTGGCCCGGTCGTAGCCGATGTCCACAATAACGTCCCGCACCAGCTTGGGGATATCCACATAACAGCTGGTGGAGATTTCCCCCATCACCATGGCCATGCCGGTGGTGACGGCGGTTTCACAGGCGACCCGGGCGCTGGGGTCCTTGGCCAGGATGGCGTCCAGGACGCTGTCCGAGATCTGGTCGCAGATCTTGTCGGGATGCCCCTCTGTAACCGATTCGCTGGTAAACAAAAATTCCTTCATATTTTGACTTCCTTTCTCCGGCGGGGGCCGGGCATCAAAAAACGCCCGGGCGTACCCGAGCGTTTTTACATTCTCATCTCTCGGATTACTTCCGCAGAATTTAGCAC
>JAEXZK010000129.1 GCA_023451415.1 Bacillota bacterium
GGCAAAGGCGGCCCCCCTTTTGAAAAACCCCCAGGACCCCGAGGCCCTGCTGCGGATGAAGGCCCGCACCACCGCCCGGATCGGGGTGGGCCGGGCGGGCCCGCGGCTGGGCACCCAGACCCTCCTGACCCTCCGGGCCGACCACGCCAAGGCCCGGGATGCGGTTTTTCTGGATGTGGACCCGGCGCTGGTGGAAGAGCTGGGGCTCTTTACCGTCCAGACCAGGTGCCGGGACAAAAACCAGCATCTGACCCGCCCCGACCTGGGCCGGGAGTTTGACGACGACGTCAAAGCGGAGCTGAAGCGCCGCTGCGTCATGAACCCCGACGTCCAGATCGTGGCCTCCGACGGCCTCAGCTCTACCGCCATCGAGGCCAACCTCCGCAACATCCTGCCGGTGCTGACCCAGGGGCTGGAAGCCAAGGGCCTCACCGTGGGCACGCCCTTCTTTGTCCGCTTTGGCCGGGTGGCCGCCCAGGACCATATTTCGGAGCTGCTGGGGCCCAAGGTGATCTGCACCCTCATTGGGGTGCGGCCGGGCCTGGGCTCCGCCGAAAGCATGAGCGCCTACATCTGCTACAACGCCAGGGTGGGCCAGCCGGAAGCCCGGCGGACGGTGGTCTCCAACATCCATAAGGACGGCATCGCCGCCGTGGAGGCCGGCGCCTACATCGTGGAGCTCATCTGCAGGATACTGGACGCCAAGGCCAGCGGCGTCGAGCTCCAGCAATAGGAAAGGGGGAAGGCAGATGAAAAACGATCCTGTCCGCACAACGGTGCTCAGCGTCCGCATCATCCCCAATGCCGATGAGTTTCTCCTCCGGTCCCTGGGCGTCCCCAAGGGGCACCGCAGCCTGGGGCTCATCACCACCGACTGCGACGACGTCTCCTACGCCGCTCTGGACGAGGCCACCAAGAAGGCTCAGGTCCAGGTGGCCTACGCCCGGAGCATGTACGCCGGGTCCTCCAACGCCAGCACCAGGCTGGCCGGGGAGTTTATCGGCATCCTCTCCGCCCCCGATCCGGCGGAGGTCCGCAGCGGCCTGGATGCCGCCGTCAGCTTTATCGAAAATGACGCCTGCTTTTACAGCGCCAACGACGACGGCTCCATCGTCTACTTCGCCCACTGCATCTCCCGCACCGGGTCCTTCCTCTCCGGGGAGGCCAAGGTGGAGGAGGGCACGGCCATGGCCTACCTCATCGCTCCGCCCCTGGAGGCCATGATGGGCCTGGATGCGGCTCTCAAGGCCGCCCAGGTGGAGATGAAGCTCTTCTACGGCCCGCCCACCGAGACAAACTTTGCCGGCGGGCTGCTGACAGGGGACCAGGCCGCCTGCAAGGCAGCCTGCGAGGCCTTTGCCGCCGCTGTCTGCGATGTGGCCGACGCCCCCGGGGCCTATTGACCCCACCAACACAGAAAGGGTGAACAGCAAAGTGGAATTTGACAAGGACCTTCAGTCCATTCAGGAGGTGCGCAACCTCATCGCCCGGGCCAAGGAGGCCCAGCGGCAGCTGGCGTCCTATTCCCAGGAGCAGGTGGACGCCATCATCAGGGAAATCGCCTCCGCCTGCGCTGCCCAGGCCGAGCCCCTGGCCAAAATGGCCGTGGAGGAAACCGGCTTTGGCGTTTGGCAGGACAAGGTGCTGAAAAACCTCCTGGGCAGCACCATCACTTATCAAAGCGTCAAGGACCAGAAAACCGTGGGCATCATCCGGGATGACCCGGACAAGGGCCTGATGGAGGTGGCGGTGCCCATGGGCGTGGTGGCGGCCCTCATCCCCTCCACCAACCCCACCTCCACCGCCATGTATAAGTCCATTATCTCCATCAAGGCGGGCAACTCCATCGTCCTCAGCCCCCACCCCGGCGCCAAGAACTGCATCTTGGCCACCGCCAGGATCATCCAGGAAGCGGCCAAGCGGGCAGGGGCCCCCGACGGCCTGGTGCAGTGCATCAGCCTGCCCACCATGGACGCCACAAGCGCCCTGCTCAAGCACCGGGACATCGGCGTCATCCTGGCCACCGGCGGCGAGGCCATGGTCCGGGCGGCATACAGCTCCGGCAATCCGGCCATCGGCGTGGGCCCCGGCAACGGCCCCGCCTACATCGAAAAAACCGCCGACATCCCCACCGCCGTGCGCCACATCCTGGAGAGCAAGACCTTTGACAACGGCACCATCTGCGCCTCGGAGCAGAGCATCATCACCGAGGGCTGCATCAAGGACAAGGTGGTGGCGGAGCTCAAGCGCCAGGGCGGGTACTTCCTCAGCCCCGAGGAGTCCCAGAAGCTCTCCGGCTTCATCCTCCGGGCAAACGGCACCATGAACCCCAAGATCGTTGGCAAAAGCGCCAAGGTCATTGCCGACATGGCGGGGATCTCCATCCCCGAGGGGACCCGGGTCCTTATTTCGGAGCAGACCACCGTGGCCAAGGATAACCCCTATTCCCGGGAAAAACTCTGCCCCATCCTGGCCTTTTATGTGGAGGACGGCTGGGAGGCCGCCTGCCGGCGGAGCATCCAGGTCCTCTACAACGAGGGCGTGGGCCACACCATGACCATCCACAGCCAGGACAAGAGCGTCATCCGGGAGTTCGCCCTCCAGAAGCCGGTCTCCCGCCTGCTGGTAAACACCCCGGCGGCCCTGGGAGGCGTCGGCGCCACCACCAACCTCCAGCCCGCCCTCACCCTGGGCTGCGGCTCGGTGGGCGGCAGCTCCACCTCGGACAACATCGGCCCCTTCAACCTGCTGAACATCCGCCGGGTGGCCTGCGGCGTCCGGGAGCTGAGCGAGGTCCGGGGCCAGAACCCCGCTCCGCCCGCCTGCGCCCCTTGCGATCCGGCCCCCGCCCTCTGCGCTCAGGAAAAAGCGGCCTCCGCCCTCAGCCGTGAGGAGATCGAGGCCATCACCCGCGCCGTCATCGCCCGCCTGGGTGTGAGGTAAAAGCATGTTATCCATTGTCCAACGACAAAATGTTTTGTACAGTAAATCAACCGATAGAATACGGAGGTAATTGTTATGGCAGAAAATCTTCAGGCTCTGGGAATGGTGGAAACAAAAGGTCTCGTAGGCTCCATTGAAGCGGCGGACGCCATGGTCAAGGCGGCCAACGTCAGCCTTATCGGCAAGGTGCACGTGGGCGGCGGCCTGGTCACCGTCATGGTGCGCGGCGACGTGGGGGC
>JAEXZK010000130.1 GCA_023451415.1 Bacillota bacterium
TGCTCAAGAAGGCCGCGGCGTTGGAGCGGTCCAATGTGGATTTTGCCCTTTGGGGCGGCCTGACCGCCGGGGCAAAGCCGGAGGAGATGCTGGACGGGGGCGCTGCCGGCCTCAAGGCGTTTTTGGCCGAGTGCGGCGGGCCCTATTTCCCGGTGGCGGACAGCGGGACCCTCTACGAGGGGATGAAGGCCGCCGCTAGCCGGGGAAAGCCGGTGACCGTCCATTGCGAGGACGCCGAGGCGGTGGATTATTACACCCGGCAGTGCCTGGAGGCGCCGCCCTTTGACAACGGCAGCTGGAGCCGGAGCAGGCCGGTTTTGGCCGAGCTGCTGGCGGTGAACAAGGTGATGTTCCTGGCGGGGCTCACCGGGGCGCGGGTCAATGTGGCCCACATCAGCTCCCCGGAGGTGGCGGATCTCATCGCCCAGGGCCGCGCCGGGGGGATCGACGTGACGGCGGAGACCTGCGCCCATTACCTCTACTTTGACGGCGGGGATGTGCTGCGGCGGGGGACGGCTCTCAAGTGCTCGCCCCCCATCCGCCCGGATGAGAAAACGGCCCTCTGGGAGTGCGTCAAGGACGGGCGGATCAGCACTGTGGCCTCCGACCACTCCCCGACGAGCATGGAGCTGCGGGAGCTGTACGCCGATGATATGTACCGGGGCAGCGGCGGCATTTCTGGGGTGCAGTTCACCCTCAATGTGCTTTATTCCGAGGGCGTGAAGAAGCACGGCCTCTCCCTGGAGCGGCTGACGGAGGTCTTTTCCTCCAATGCGGCCCGTGCCCTGGGCCTGTATGGCCGGAAAGGTGCGGTGGCCGAAGGCTTTGACGCCGACCTGGTGCTTTTTGACCCCGCCGCGGTGTGGACTGTGGACAGGGCGGACTATTTGGCCAAGGTCAAATACAGCCCCTACATCGGCGAAACGTTTACAGGCAGGGTGCGGGCCACCTATGTGCGGGGGCAGCGTGTTTACTGCCAGGGGGAGCAGTCCCGGACCCGGACTCATTTTGCCCAGATGCTGGAACCCGAAAATGCTGAAATCTGATAAGGAGGCATAAAAGGATGAGAATAGTAGACATGCATGCCCACTTGGACGAGGTGGCGGCCCTCAACTGGTTCGACACAGGGGAGAAGCTGATCCGCCTGATGGACGAGGCGGAGATCGAAATGGCCATCGTAAGCGCGTACCTGAACGTGCCGGGGCCGGACATGGACGCCTTTGAGCGCATGTGCCGGTCGGTGGAGCCCTATGAGGGGCGTCTCTTCCCCTTTATCCGTATGGATCCATGGTTCGGGCAGGAGGCGGTGGACTTCCTGGAGGACGCCTGGAAAAAGCACAAGAACCTGAGCGGCGTCAAGCTGCACCCGGGGCACTACACCCTGCATCCCTACGGGAGCGCCACGGTGGACCTGATCAACAAGGCCGGAGAACTGGATCTTCCGGTGCTGTTCCACTGCGGGGATGAGGAGATGTGCCTGCCCCTGCAGATCGGTGAGATGATGAAGCACTGCCCCAATACCAAAGTGATCCTGGCGCACATGGGCGGGCTGGCCCACTGGCGGGACGCCATCTCGGTGGCGCAGAAGTACCCCAATATCTTCATCGACACTTCGGAGATCCCCTATGTGGGCATGATCCGCCGGGTGGTGGACGCCATCGGCGCAGACCGTGTGCTGTTCGGGACGGACGCGCCCTACTGCGACCCCCTGGTGGAGCTTAAGAAGGTGCAGCTTGCGGGCCTGACGGAGGAGGAGTACGAAAAGGTGTGCTCCCTCAACGGGCTCAGGCTGCTCAAACAGATATAAGGGGGGCGGAAAGATGATCATCGATTTTCATGTGTACATTGGAAAATCCATGGTGGAAGGGGAGCTGAGCAAGGAAGAGCTGCTCCGGAGCATGGAGGAAAACAAGATTGATATGTCGGTGCTGTGCCCGGTGAAAACCATGGACAGCAGCTACCGCGAGCAGAACGCCTGGGTGGCGGAGCTGGTAAAGGTGGCGCCGGATAAGTTTGCGGGGTACTGCCGCGTGGACCCCAACACCCGGGAAGTGGGCCTGGAGGTCTTCCGCCGGGGCATGGAGGAGCAGGGCCTGAAAGGGATGCTGCTGCACCCGTGGGAGGACAGCTACACGGTCAACGACAGCCGTGTGTTCCCCTATGTGGAGCTGGCAGCGCGGTACAAGGTCCCTGTGATGATCGAGACGGGGTACCCGTGGCTCTGCCACTGCTTCCAGGTGGGGGACGTGGCGGAGCGGTACCCGGAGGTGCAGTTCATCATGACCCACGGGGGCCAGGTGGACAGCAGCGGGTTCAGCCAGGCGGACGCCGACCGCGTCATCGCCAACTGCCCCAACATCATCACCGAGACGTCGGGGATGTTCTCGGACGAGACCATTGAGAACATGGCCAACACCATGGGCGCCCAGAGCCTGCTCTTCGGCAGCCACAGCCCGTGGCTGGACGTGCGCCTGGAGCTGTACCGCATCCAGAGGGCGCACATCAGCGAGGAGAAGAAGGCGGAGATCCTGGGCGGCAACGCCCGGAGGCTGCTGGGAATATAGCAAAGGACGTGGGGCCCGGGACGGCGGACGGCGAAAGACCCTTCTCCGTCCCCGGCTACCATGAGGCGCAAATGCTCTCGCCATCCCTCAGCTTCGCGTGGTGAGGGCTGTTTCCAAACCAAATATTATGCCGGGGCGAAGCGGCAGAATGGAGTATGGAAATGAAGACACTGTTCAAAGGCGGATATGTGCTGACCCTGGACAAGGAGGACCGCCGCCTGCCGGTGGGCGACGTACTGGTAGAGAATAATAAGATTGTGGCGGTGGGCAGGGACCTGCCGTCGGAAGGGGCAAAGGTGGTGGACTGCGCCGGGCATCTGGTGATGCCTGGCCTGACCAACTCCCACCTCCATTCGGACGAGAACCTGTTCCGCGGCCTCTTTGACAACCTGCCCCTGGAGATCTGGATGCTGTACAGCTGCCCGGCGCTGGATTACGGCCCCTTTTCGGAGCGGCTGATCTACCTGCGGACCATGCTGGGAGCCATCGAGATGGTGAAGGAGGGCGTCACCAGCGTCCAGGACGACGTGTCCGAGTGCCCGGAGGGGACTGTGGCGGGATACAACCAGGTGTTCCACGCCTACGAGGACATCGGGCTGCGGGCCAACGTGGCCATGAACCAGCCCACCCGGACCTACTGCGACAAGCTGCCCTTTGTCAGGGAGCTGATCCCGGCAGAGATCCAGAAGGAATTCGGGCCTGCCACGGACGGCTCGGCCAACCTGCGGCTGTATGAGGAGATCATCAGCCAGTGGAACGGCCGGAGCAATCTGAAGGTGGTGGTGTCCACATCGGCGCCGCAGCGGTGCAGCGACGAGTACCTGAAGAAAGCCTACGCCATGGCGGAGCGGTACGACCTCCCCTTCCACACCCACATCCTGGAGACCAAGACCCAGCGCGTGACCGGGTATGAGTTCTATGGCAAGACCATCATCGCCCATGTCAAGGACCTGGGTCTGCTGACGCCGCGGAGCACCATCATCCACTCGGTGTGGGTGGACGACGCGGATATCGCCATGATGGGAGAGGCCGGCGTCAACGTGGCCCACAACCCCGTCAGCAACCTGAAGCTGGGAAGCGGGATCATGCCCTTCCGGAAACTGTGGGACGCCGGCGTCAACATCGTGCTGGGCACCGACGGCGTCAGCAGCAACGACGGCCAGAGCATCCTGGAGGGTATGAAGTTCGAGGCTCTGCTCCACAAGGTGACCCATCCGGATTACCACAAATGGCCGACGGCAGACGAGGTGCTGAAGACGGCGACGGCCAATGCGGCCCGGAGCCTGCGCCGGGAGGACGAGATCGGCTCCCTGGAAGCCGGCAAGCGGGCGGACATCGTTGTGATGGATATGAGCACTCCCGCCTTTACCCCGCTTAACGATGTGAAGAACCATCTGGTGTACTGCGAGAACGGCAGCTCCGTGCGTCAGGTTTGGGTGGACGGCCGCCTCATCGTGGAGGACGGCAAGGTCCTCACCGTTGACGAGGAAAAGCTGCTGAGCGAGCTGCGGGGCCTGATGCCCGAGTTCAAGGAGCGCTTTGAACACAGCGTCGAGGTCAACAACCGCCTCTTTGCCCCCCTGGAGGAGATGTACTGGAGATGCATGAACTCCGACGTGAAGCTCAACCGCTTCTCTGACGAATATCCTGTAAAGTGAGGGCATGATGATGAAAAAGACAGAAATTGCCAAGATGTGCGATCACACCAACCTGAAAGCCTTTGCCACGGCGGAACAGATTGAAAAGCTCTGTGCCGAAGCCAGGCGGTACGGCTTTGCCTCGGTGTGTGTCAACCCCTGCTATGTCCCTCTGGCGGCCCGGCTGCTGGAGGGCAGCGGCGTGGCGGTCTGCACTGTCATAGGCTTCCCACTTGGAGCCAACACCAGCGCCGTCAAGGCTTTTGAAACCAAGGACGCCATTGCAAACGGCGCCACCGAGGTGGATATGGTCATCAATGTGGGCGCCCTGAAGGCAGGGGACACCGAGCTGGTGTATCAGGACATCAAAGCGGTGGTGGAC
>JAEXZK010000148.1 GCA_023451415.1 Bacillota bacterium
GCATGGAAAGGACCGGGGTAAGCAGAGCCACAGCCAGGAAATTGATCTGTACCTCATCCACAAAATAGCCATAAGGGACGATGGTGTTGGAGATGGACACAAAAACCCAACAGACCAGCAAGTTGAATACGACCGCGGTAAGGATGCCGCCAACCAGCCCCTCCACCGTCTTTTTGGGGCTGATCGTAGGGCAAAGCTTGTGTTTGCCCAAGAAGGTCCCCACAAAATAAGCGCCGCTGTCCGACCACCAGGCCGACCCAAACGATAAGATCAGGTAAAAAAGGCCCAGCTGGGGGGTGGACTCATCCCGCATCTGCATCAGGCTGTAAAAGGACATGGCCACCAGAATGGTGGTGAGAAAGCAGTAGCACAGATCCCTTACATTCAGGGACTCATGCTCCGCCAACAGATAGCAGAAGCAGAACACCACATAAAAGAGGCTCAGGGGCAGGAACAGCAGGGATACCGGCCTGGTATTGAGGAAAAGCAGCATGACGCAGTAAAGCGCGCTGACCCCCACCAGCATGCGGTATCTGGTGAGGCCCGCAGCGTTAAATAATTCGAAAACCGCCAGCACGCAGATAAGAGCAGCCAAACAGTTGACCAGCAGGGTATCGAAGAACAGGATGGCCACCACCAGAACGGAAAGCCCCGCAATGGCCGAAGTGATACGTTGTTTCAATGTCAAATTCCTCCGAACCGCCTGCTTCTGCCGGCGTACTGGTGCAATGCGTAGTTGAGATGCTCCGGCGTAAAGTCAGGCCAGAGCACCTGCATAAAAATCAGCTCGGAATAAGCCGACTGCCAGGACAAAAAGTTGGAAAGACGCATCTCCCCGCTGGGCCGTATGATAACGTCCGGATCGGGCTGGCCGGCTGTGTAAAGGCTGCCGCTGAAAAGGGCCTCGTCAATATCCCCGGGGGAAATCTCCCCACGGACACAGGCCTCCGCCAGCTTCCGGGCGCCATGGACGATCTCATCCCGCCCGCCATAGTTCAGGGCGATGTTTACAGTGATGCCGGTATTGCCCCGGCTTTTCTCCTCGGCCTCGGCAATATGGCGGCGCAGGTCCTCCCGGAGCGCGCCCACTTCCCCCAAAACCTTGAGGCGGGCATTCTCCTTTTGGAACCGGGAGATGTCCTTCAGGTAGTCTGCCAAAAGGTCCATCAGGGCGTCCACCTCCCGCTGGGGCCGCTTCCAGTTTTCGGTGGAAAAGGCGTAGGCGGTGATAGTGGGTATCCCGATTGCCTCGCAGTGGCGGACGATCTTCTGAAAAGCCTCGGCGCCGCTCTTATGCCCCATCTCCCGGGGCAGGCCCCGCTGCTTGGCCCAGCGGCCGTTACCGTCCATGATAAAGCCCACATGCCGCGGCAGGAGCTGTCGCGGGGGCGGCAGCTTTGCTTTTTCTTCCAGAACCTTCTCCCCCATGGCGCGGTCCCTCCTTGGTCAGATCTCCAGGATCTCTTTCTCTTTGCCGGCAGCCACCTTTTCAATTTCCTCGATGAACTTGTCGGTAGCCTTCTGGATCTGGCCCTCCATGATCTTCTGGTCGTCCTCGGTAACCTCGCCGGCCTTCTTCATGGCCTTAATCTTTTCATTGGCATCCCGGCGGATGGAACGGACAGCCACCTTGGCTTCCTCACCGTACTTGGAGATGGTCTTGCAGATTTCTTTCCGGCGCTCCTCGGTAAGCTGCGGGAAGGTCAGGCGGATCACGGTGCCGTCATTGTTGGGGTTAATGCCAATGTCCGAGGCCTGGATGGCCTTCTCGATGGCTTTAAGGGTGGAGCGGTCATAAGGCTGGATCACCAGGGTGCGGGCCTCGGAAACAGAAACAGAGGCCATGGCGTTGATCTTGGTGGGAACACCGTAATATTCCACAGTCAGTTTGTCCAGCACGGCAGGGGTGGCCCGGCCCGCCCGGATAGAGGCATAATTGGAAATGAGGGCGTTAATGGTTTTCGTCATTTTTTCTTCGTAAATTTTAAGCTCAGGATTCATACAGGTCATCCTTCCTTTTTGTTTTTAATGCGTTTGGTACGGATCCGCCCTCCTATGGAGTGCGGTAATTTTCCAAAATTCTCAGCCGGCCTCGCTGACAACGGTGCCTATATTCTCCCCGCACACCGCGCGATAAATGTTTTCCGGGTCTTCCAGGCTGAACACCAGGATCGGCATCTTGTTATCCCGGCAGAGGGAAGCTGCGGTCATATCCATCACCGAAAGCTTTTTGGTGAGCACATCGCTGAAGGAAATGGTGTCATACCGCTTGGCGTCGGGATGCTTGTGGGGGTCCTTGTCATAGACGCCGTCCACCATAGTGGCCTTAAAGATGATATCAGCATCCACCTCAGCGGCCCGAAGGGCGGCGGTGGTATCAGTGGAAAAGAAAGGATTGCCGGTGCCGCAGCCGAAGATGACCACCCGCCCCTTCTCAAAGTGACGCACAGCCTTGTTGCGGATATAGGGCTCGGCGATGGCCGGCATGGAGATGGCCGTCTGCACCCGCGCCGCCACACCCAGGGCCTCCAGCGCATCTGCCAGGGCCAGGGAGTTGATGACCGTGGCCAGCATCCCCATATGGTCCGCCCGGGTGCGGTCCATCTTTCCGCTGGAGCGGCCCCTCCAGAAGTTGCCGCCTCCTACGACGATGCCCACTTGGACTCCCAGGTCCACACACTTTTTGATGCTTTGGCAGATGGACATCACCGTATCATAATCAATACCAAAGCTATTCTGTCCGGCCAGTGCCTCGCCGCTTACCTTGAGTACAATCCGCTTATATTTGGGGGGCATGGGTATCCTCTCCTGTTCCACACTTACTTTTTTACACTTCTTCTATTTTACAATAACAAAGAGTTCCTGTAAAGGCGTTTTTTGGCCATAACGGCCATAACGGCCATCTGTGGGCAAAAGCAGGGGGAGAGACTTTCCTATCTCTCCCCGATGGATTCTTCCTCAGGTCATTTTTTACGGGCTGCCAGATATGCCTGCCTTCCGGTTTCGTACAAATTATTGCCCTCGCTGTCAATGACGACGATAAGGGGCATGTCCTTTACCTCCAGACGGCGGACTGCCTCTGCGCCGAGGTCCTCATAGGCCACAATTTCCGCCTTGGTGATGCAGTTGGCCAGAAGGGCGCCCGCCCCGCCGATGGCGCCGAAATACACCGCGCCGTATTCCTTCATGGCCCGGATGACCTCAAGGCCGCGCCGGCCCTTACCGATCATCCCCGTGCTGCCATGGGCGATGAGGGTTGGCGAATAAGCGTCCATCCGGTAGCTGGTGGTGGGGCCGGCCGATCCCACGGCCTGGCCTTCCTTGGCGGGTGCGGGACCCACATAGTAGATTGTGGCGTCCTCCAGTTCCATAGGCAGAGGCTTCCCCTCCCGGATCAGCTCCACAAGGCGTTTGTGGGCGGCGTCCCGGGCGGTATAAATGACGCCGGAAAGGAGCACGGTATCGCCGCTTTTCAGCTCCCGGGCCATTTCCCTCGTGATCGGGGTTGTAACTCGTTTTTCCA
>JAEXZK010000172.1 GCA_023451415.1 Bacillota bacterium
GTGTATTCCTTCCTCATCTCCTTGGTAAAAAGCAGCCGTCCGGTTTTATCATAGATCAGTTTTGCCAAATTCGGTTCTCTCCTTTCCCTGAGGCCGCAGGGCTGGGTTCACTCCCGGCCGGTGGCCGCAAAGAGGCTGCGCAGGCGGATCTTAACCGCGCCCAGGTTGGTAATCTCGTCAATTTTAATTTGGGTGTAGATTTTTCCTTCGCTTTCCAGAATCTCCCGGACCTCGTCGGTGGTGATGGCGTCCATACCGCAGCCGAAGGACACCAGCTGCACCAGGTTCATGTCCTCCTGTTCCGCCAGATACCGGGCGGCGGCATAAAGCCGGGAGTGGTAGGTCCACTGGTTGAGGACGTGGGTGGGGAATTTTTTGACCCGGCCGCTGATGACATCCTCCGAGATCACCGCCACGCCAAAGCCGGCGATAAGCTTATCAATCCCGTGATTGACCTCGGGATCCACGTGATAGGGCCGTCCGGCCAGGACGATGATGGGTTTGCCATCCCGGCGGGCTTCCTCGATGATCTCCTCTCCCCGGGCCCGGACCCGGCCGAAGTAGGCGTGGTACTCGTCGAAGGCGGCGCTTACCGCGGCTTTCACCTCCCGGAGGGGGATCTCGCATCCCAGATGGCGCCCCAGAACTTCCTGAAGATGGGCGGGCAGGTCCTTGGGACGGTGGATGCCCAGATAATCGGTGATAAGGAGGCTCCGGCCCATATCCATATTGGCGGAGATGACCTCGGGATAATAGGCCACCACCGGGCAGTTGTAATGGTTATCCCCCAGGCCCTCGTCCACGTTGTAGCTGAGGCAGGGGTAAAAAATAGTCTCAACGCCCTGGTCGATAAGGGTCTGGATATGGCCATGCATCAGCTTGGCCGGGAAGCAGACGGTGTCAGAGGGGATGGTGGACTGACCGTGGAGGTACAGCTCCCGGTTGGAGGCCGGGGAGGTGACCACCTCAAAGCCCAGCTTGGTGAAGAAGGTGTGCCAGAAGGGCAGCAGCTCGAACATATTGAGCCCCATGGGGATGCCGATCCGCCCGCGGGGGCCGGGCACCGGTTCATACTTTCCCAGCATCTCCAGCTTGTATTGGTAGATGTTCAGGTGGTTGTCCGAGGCTTTCCTGGTGACAGGGCGCTCGCAGCGGTTGCCGCTGAGGTAGCGCCGACCACCGTCAAAGAGGTTCACCGTCAGCTGGCAGTTATTGCTGCACAGCCCGCAGGACACCGCCCGCACCTCATGGGTAAAATGTCCCAGGGCTTCGGCGTCCAGAAGGGTGGAGTGCTCCGGCACGTGCTCCCAGGCGTGGAGCGCCGCGCCGTAGGCGCCCATCAGTCCGGCGATGTCGGGGCGGACCGCATCGGCGCCGATTTCCTGCTCAAAGGCCCGGAGCACCGCGTCGTTGAGGAAGGTGCCGCCCTGGACCACGATATGCCGGCCCAGCTGGTCGGCGGAGGTGGCGCGGATGACCTTGTAGAGGGCGTTCTTGACCACGCTGATGGAAAGCCCGGCGGAGATGTTCTCGATGGAAGCGCCGTCCTTCTGCGCCTGCTTCACCGAAGAGTTCATAAAGACGGTGCACCGGGAGCCCAGGTCCACAGGGCGGTCGGCAAAGAGCCCCAGGGAAGCAAATTCCTCGATGGAATAGCCCAGGGCGTTGGCAAAGGTCTGGAGGAAGGAGCCGCAGCCGGAGGAACATGCCTCGTTGAGGAAGATGTTGTCAATGGCGCCGTTGCGTATCTTGAAGCACTTGATGTCCTGCCCGCCGATGTCGATGATAAAGTCCACGTCGGGCATAAAACGCCGGGCGGCGGTAAAGTGGGCCACAGTCTCCACGATGCCGTTGTCCACCCCAAAGGCGTTCCGGGCCATCTCCTCGCCATAGCCGGTGACGGTGGAGGAGACGATCTGGATCTGGGGGTATTTTTCGTAGAAGTCGGAAAGGAACTCGCGGATATGGGGGACGGGGTTGCCGCTGTTCTGCTGATAACGGGAGCAGAGGATTGCGCCGTCCTCGTCCACCACCGCGGTCTTGATGGTGGTGGAACCGGCATCGATGCCGATGGCGGCCCTGCCCCGGTAGGAGGCGGGGTCCCTCCGGGCCACCGAATCCCTGGCGTGGCGGGTGGCAAAGGCGTCGTACTCATCCCTGTCCCGGAAGAGGGGCGGCATGAAGGCGTACTGGTCAGCGCTCTGGTAGCTGGAAAGCCTCCCCACCGCTTCTTCCAGGAGAATTTCCTGGTCGGCGCAGAAGGCCGCGCCCATGGCCACATAGTAAAGGGAATTTTCCGGACAGACGCCGGTGATCCCCAAGGTGTCGTCAAAACTCCTGCGCAGCTGGGGCAGGAAAGTGAGGGGTCCGCCCAGATAGACAACATTGCCCTCGATCCTGCGGCCCTGGGCCAGGCCCGCCACCGTCTGGTTGACCACGGCGTAAAAGATGCTGGCCGAAACGTCGCTTTTCCGGGCGCCCTGGTTGAGGAGAGGCTGGATGTCCGACTTGGCAAAAACACCGCACCGGGAGGCGATGGTATAAATCTTTTCGTGCTGGGCGGCCAGTTCATCCATCTGGGCGGGGGTGATGTCCAGCAGGGTGGCCATCTGGTCAATAAAAGCCCCTGTGCCGCCGGCGCAGGAGCCATTCATCCGTACCTCCATACCGCCGGAAAGAAAAAGGATTTTTGCGTCCTCCCCTCCCAGTTCGATGATAACATCCCCTTGGGGGATAAGGGTCTTGGCAGCCACCCGGGTGGCGTACACCTCCTGGACAAAGGGGATGCCGCAGCTGTCGGCCAAACCCATGCCCGCCGAGCCGGAAATGGCCAGCGGGGCCGCCTCACATCCCGGGAAGCGCCGCCGGATCTCCTCCAGCAGCTCCCGTGTCTTTTGGGTGATTTGGGAAAAATGGCGCTCGTAAGAGTGGTACAGAATCTGACCATTCTCTCCCAGCGCTACACATTTTATCGTCGTCGAGCCGATGTCCAAACCGATCTTCAAGTGGACATACACCCCTTCCCGTTAAGATTCTTAACATTAAAGCATTTATCTGTTAAGAAATTTATACCAGATTAGTAAATATTATCACTGTTAATTATAGTGGTTCCGATTTAAAAGTAAAGCCCATTTTGTAAAAACTACGAAAAAACCATGAACAATCTACCTATTAGAAATAATGCCTCATTAAAAGCAGAAGGTCTTTCCGCATAATCATGAAAAGACCTTACAAACTTTGGCATTTCTGCTAAAATCACCGGGGCAGGCTCTGCATATATTCGTCCATGGCATCTGCCACCAGCTTGGAATACCGCACCGCTTCCACCACGGTTTTGGCGCCCTTTACCACATCCCCGGAGGCAAAAATCCCCTCCCGGGTGGTGCGCCCCGTGGTATCCGTGACCACCAGGCCGCGGCCATCCACGCCGATGCCGCCGGTGTTGGTGACAATGACATTCCGGGGGCCCTGGCTGATGGAAATGATGGTGGAATCAGCGGGATACAGCTTTTCGGTACCGGGGACCGGCACCAGCTTGCCGTCCTCTCCCCGCACCATGTCATGGAAGATGCAGCCGTCCTCTGTCAGCTCCACCGGAGCCTTGAAGTATTCAAACTGCACACCGTCAATCTTGGCATACTCCAGCTCCATGGGGTTGGCGGCCGCATGGTCACTGCGGGCAAAAACCGTCACCTGGGCCGCGCCTTTGCGCAGGGCGGTGCGGGCGGCGTCCATGGCGGCGTTGCCGGCGCCGATAATATTGACCCGCTGGCCCAGGTTATAGACGTCGGGGTTGCACAGATAGTCGATGGCGTAATGGACGTTGCCCAGGCTCTCCCCCTTGATCTTCAGGGTGTTGGGCTTCCAGACGCCGGTGCCGATGAACACCGCCTTGTAGCCATCCCGGAAAAGGTCGTCCACACCGATGGCGCTGC
>JAEXZK010000232.1 GCA_023451415.1 Bacillota bacterium
GGGTGTCCCCCATGTCGTCCAGCAGGTCCCAGAGCCTTTTGTCAAAGGTCTCCACCGGTCTGCTCTTTTTTCTCAGTATCTCGTCTCCGTCGGTGCGCATATTGCGGATGGCCATTTTTCTTCCTCCTAGTCTGTTACCAATTGATGTGCAGGGGATGATAGATCCTTTTGGGGCGTCATGGCCCTGCCATGGCTCCATGAGCCCTCCGGCCGCCCGTCTTTGCCCTGGGCAAAGACGATGGCGGGAAGGGATGGTTTTTAATTTGCTGTTTGCGGTTTTTTATAAAAGCCGCCTGCCCGCCGGGGGACTGGCGGAGCCTCCGGGTGTCCCGCACGGGTCCTTTGGCTGTGGATGAGGGGCGCCCTCCGGGCAGGATTAAAAATTGCAGTCATAGCTGGGGTCCACAAAGATCCCCACCCCCTTGGGGGCCTCCCTGCCGCAGTCGGCCAGCAGGCCGGAAAGCAGCTCCCGGGTCCTGGCCCCCCGGACGGTCTTGAGGAGCACCTTGTACCGGTACCGCCCCGCCACCCGGAGGATCATCCCTTCCGAAAGGCCCAGCAGCCGGGCGGGAAGATCGGGGTATCCCTCCCTCAGCCGCTTCTCCAGCTCCTCCAGCACCCGCCGGGCCGTGGCCTGGGCGTCCCGCTGGCTCTCGGCGGTGACGCCGATGCAGTAGAGGGCGCAGAAGGGCGGGTACAGGTGGAGCCTCCGGCTCTGTATCTCCTCCCGGAAAAAATCGTCGTACCGCTGGGCGGCCGCCGCCAGGAGGATGGGGTTCTCGGGGGTGTAGGTCTGGAGGAAGGCCCGGCCCGGGAGCTTGTCCCGGCCGCTGCGGCCCACCACCTGGGTGATCAGGCTGAACACCCGCTCATAGCTGCGGAAGTCGTCGCTGTACAGGGCCTGATCCAGCCCCAGGACCCCCACCAGGGTCACCACCGGGAAGTCCAGCCCCTTGGCCACCATTTGGGTGCCCACCATGATGTCGTACTTCCCCGCCCCAAAGTCGCTGAGATGCTGCTGGTGGGAAAACTTCCGCATGGTGGTGTCGGCGTCCATCCGCAGCACCCGCGCCTCCGGAAAGCGGCTGTGGAGCTCCTCCTCCACCTTCTGGGTGCCCAGGCCGCTGTACCGGATATACTCGCTGCCGCAGGCCGGACAGGCCTTGGGGATGGGCTGGCTGTAGCCGCAGTAGTGGCACATCAGGCGGCCGTTGGCAGCGTGGTACTTGAGGGCGATGGAGCAGTGGGGGCACTGGACCGGCGTGTGGCAGCTCATACAGAGGGCCTGGGTGCTGTGGCCCCGGCGGTTCATCAGCAGGATGGTCTGCTCCCCCCGTTCCAGGTTGAGCAGGATCTCCTCGCAAAGCTGCTGGGAAAGGCCCTCCGCCTCCTGCACCTGCCCTCCCATATCCAGGATGGTGACGTCGGGGAGGCGCGCCGCCCCGTACCGCTCCCGGAGGGTGACCAGGGCGTAATCCCCCCGCTTGGCATGATAGTAGCTTTCCACCGACGGGGTGGCGGAGGCCAGCAGGGTGAGGCCCCCGTTGTATTTCATCCGCGCCCTGGCCGCGTCTCTGGCGTCAAAGCGGGGAGAATTCTCGGATTTGTAGGTGTGCTCCTGCTCCTCGTCAATGACGATGAGCCCCAGGTCCGGCACGGGGGCAAACACCGCCGAACGGGTGCCCACCACCACGTCGGCCAGCCCCCGGCTCACACGCTTCCACTCGTCCAGCCGCTCCGCCATGGAGAGGCCGCTGTGGAGCACCGCCACCCGCTTGCCGTAGAGGCCCTGGAACTTACGGATGGTCTGGGGTGTGAGGGAGATCTCCGGCACCAGGACGATGGCCCGGCGGCCGTGGGCGAGGACCCGGTCGATGAGGTCCAGGAACACCTGGGTCTTGCCGCTGCCGGTGCCGCCGTACAGGAGGGCCGTGCCGCCGTCGTTCTGCCGCCACCGGGCGTAGAGGGCGTCCGCCGCCGCCTGCTGCTCCGGGGACAGGGCCGCCCGTTCTTCCCGGGGAGGGCGGGTGCCGGCATAGGGGTCGCGGTAGGTCTCCTCCTGGTAATACTGGGCGGCCCCGCAGGCCGTCAGCTTGTCCACCACCCCTTTGGTGACCCCGGCAAAGTAGCATACCTCCTTTACCGAGGCGGGTCCCGCGCGGTCCAGCAGCTGGGCCGCTTCCCGCTGCTTGGGGGTGAGCTTGTACTTTTCCCAGTCCTCCGTCAGGCGGACCATCAGCAGCTTCTGGTCCTGGACCCGGCGGCGCACCTCCTCCTCCCCGGCGATGAGGCCCCGCTGCTCCAGGCCGCTGAGGAGCGGGGCCAGCTGCTCCCGCTCCAGGCCCATGGCCTCGGCCAGCTCCTCCTCTCCGGCGGGAGTCTTACGCCCCCGCAGCGCCTCCAGCAGGCGGGCCTCCTCGGGGGGCAGCTCCTCGGGGCTGTATTCCACGCCCCGGCGCAGGACGTAAGCCATCCGCACCCGCTGGCCGTAGCCTGCGGGCACCAGGACGCCCAGGGCGTCGATCCAGGTGCAGTAGGTGGTCTCCTTGAGCCACCGCAGGAGCATCAGCAGCTCATGGGTGAGGATGGGCTGAGGGTCGGTGGCCCGCAGGACTTCTTTCAGTGGCTTTTCCGGGTCCTGGGGGGCCGGAGCTGTCTCCACCGTAAGGCCGATCCGCTGGCGGCCCCGTCCAAAAGGCACCGCCACCCGCATCCCCGGCCTCAGGTCCATGCCGGGGGGGATGGCGTAGTCGTACAGTTTATCAAAATGATAGGCGGCGTTTTCCACCGCGACCTTAGCGATTTTGTCCACGCCGCCCTCCTGTCCGCCGGTTCCAGCATCAGTTTCTGTTTGCGCTTTTTTTGGGGGGAAGAGCTAAGCAAAAAGCCGGAGCAGGACGACGCGGGCCGTCCCGTGGGCGGCCTGACGCGGCCGGCAGCCTATGCCTTTCCGGTTTTGCTCTCCAAAATGGCCGCGGCCTCAGTGAGCACCCGGTACCCCGTCTCATACTTGGAGAGCAGGGGCAGCTCCCGGGTCCCGCCGGGGGTGAGGAGGGTGACAAGGTTGGTCTCCCCTCCAAAGCCCGCACCGGGGGTCCGCAGGCTGTTAGCCACGATCATGTCGGCGTTCTTGCCTTCCAGCTTTTTCCGGGCGTTTTCCAGCAGGTCCCGGGTCTCCATGGCAAAGCCCACGGACACCTGTCCCAGCCCTTTGTGCTCCCCGATCCAGGCCAGTATATCCCGGGTGCGGCCCAGCTCCAGGGAAAGGCCCTCCCCGGATTTCTTGATTTTTTCCCCGCTGAACCGGGCGGGGGTGTAATCCGCCACCGCCGCGGCCTTGACGATGATATCCGCCCCGGCGGCCCGGCCGCTGACGGCTTGGAACATCTCCTCCGCCGAGGTGACCGGCACCACCTCCACCCCCGCCGGGGGGCGGAGCGCCGTGGGCCCGGAGATCAGGGTGACCTTGGCCCCCCGGTTCCGGGCGGCCCGGGCGATCTCATAGCCCATCCTACCGGTGGAATGGTTGGTCAGGTACCGCACCGGGTCCAAAGCCTCCTGGGTGGGCCCCGCCGTCACCAGGACGGTGCGCCCCGCCAGGTCCTGAGGGGTCACCAGGGGCTCCAGAGCCTCCAGGATCTCCTCCGGCTCGGCCATCCGGCCCTTGCCCTGGTCGCCGCAGGCCAGACGTCCGCAGCCGGGCTCCACCAGCAGCACTCCCCGCCGGCGCAGGGTCTCCAGGTTCTCCTGAGTAGCGGGGTTTTCCCACATGCCGGTGTTCATCGCCGGGGCCGCCGCCTTGGGGCAGCGGGCGGCCAGGAGGGTGGTGGTGAGCATATCGTCGGCCAGGCCCCAGGCCATCTTGGCAAGGACGTTGGCGGTGGCGGGGGCCACCACAAAGAGGTCTGCCTTCTGGGCAAGGGAAACATGCTCCACCTCGTAATGGTCCACCCGCCGGAAGGTGTCCACCGACACCTGGCGCTTTGTCAGGGTGGAAAAGGTAAGCGGGGCCACAAATTGGGTGGCGTTCCGGGTCATGATAACATCCACGCCGGCCCCGGCCTTGACCAGGGCGCTGACCAGGGCGGCCGCCTTGTAGGCTGCAATGCCCCCGGTGACGCCCACGACGATATTTTTGCCTTCAAACATGGCTTACCCTCCTCCTGCCGCCGCGGGACGGGTCACTCGTCTTCCCGCTTCTCCATGGTGATGTCCTGGTCGGCCAGCTTTTCCTCGCCGCTGGCGAACATCTGCACCGCCAGGGTGACGGGCTTCTCCTCCAGGGTGATCTTTTCTTCCTCGGCCTCGGCGGCAATCTCCCGGGCCTTCCGGGCCACGGCCACCACAAATTCATAATAGCTCTCGCCGGGCTTGAGTATCTGGGACATGGCGGGGCGGAGCATGGTGTGCTCTCCTCTTTCTTCAGTAGGCATATTGATTCTCCTCGTTTCTGCAATATTACAAATTCAGTTTTGACCTCTCCCGGAGCCTTATGCCTGGGAGAGTATCTCCTGGATGAACTCCTGGTTAAATTTCTTGCTGCACCGGGCGGACTCGATGATGTAGCCCAGCCGGTCGGCGGCGTCGGACACCACATCGTTGACCACGATATAGTCGTAGTCCGGAGCCATGGCCACCTCCACCCGGGCGGTCTGGAGCCTGGCCCGGATCTGCTGGTCGCTTTCGGTGCCGCGGCCCGTCAGCCTCCGCCGCAGCTCCTCAAAGGTGGGGGGCATGACGAAGATGCTCAGGGCGTCGGGGAACTTGGCCCGCACCTGCTGGGCGCCTTTGACCTCGATCTCCAGGATAACGTCGTTGCCCCGCTCCAGCTCCCGGCGTATGGGGGCGGTGGGGGAGCCGTAGTAGTTGCCGTTGTACTCGGTGTACTCGATAACCTCCCCTTGGGCGATCATCTCCTCAAAGGCCTCCCGGGTGACGAAGTGATAGTGGACGCCGTCCACCTCCCCCGGACGGGGGCTGCGGGTGGTGGCGGAGATGGAGTAGACCGTCTGGGGCCTGCGGCTGAGGTACTCCGCCAGAATGGTGCCCTTGCCGGCCCCGGATGGCCCGGAAAAGACCACCAAAATTCCTTTTTTACTCATCCTCGTCCAGTTCCTCCTCGTCGTCTTCATAGTCCACGATGCGGTTGGCCACCGTCTCCGGCTGGACCGCGGAAAGGATCACATGGTCGGAATCGGTGATGATGACCGCCCGGGTCCGCCGCCCATAGGTGGCGTCGATGAGGCGGCCGCTCTCCCGGGCGTCCTGGATGATCCGCTTGATAGGGGCCGACTCCGGGCTGACGATGGCCACCAGGCGGCCCGCCGACACCATGTTGCCAAAGCCGATGTTAATCAGTTTCACGGTTTTTCCTCCCTTTCCGCGCCCGGCGGCAGCAGCAGTGGAAAACCAGGGCCCCCAGCGCCGCGGCTCCCAGGATGGCCGGGAGCCAGAGGCCGGGGCCCGGCCTCCCCGCCAAAAAGATCGCCGTGGGGCCGTCCGCCCCGCCAATAATGCCGATGCTTGCGGCTGTGCTGATATTCATAGGTCTGTCCCTTCCCGGTTATTCAATGTTCTGGATCTGCTCGCGTATCTTCTCGATATCGCTCTTGATATCCACCACTACCCGGGCGATCTCCACATCCTGGGCCTTGCTGCCGATGGTGTTTGCCTCCCGGTTCAGCTCCTGGACCAGGAAGTCCAGCTTCCGGCCCACCGGCTCCGGGGTCTCCAGGATGGAGCGGAGCTGGGCGATATGGCTGCGCAGGCGGACGGTTTCCTCATCCACTGCCAGCTTTTCGGCCACGATGGCCGCCTCGGTAAGGATGCGCTGCTCGTCCACGGCGGCGCCGTCCAACACCTCCCGGATCTTGGCCGTCAGGCGCGCGCGGTACTCGGCCACCGTCTGGGGAGAGCGCTCCTCCACCTTGGCCACCCCGGCCTCGATAGCGGCAAGGCGGCCCAGGATGTCGGCCTTCAGGCGGCCGCCCTCCACCTGGCGCATCTCCACAAACTTGGCCACGGCCTGTTCCGCCACCCGGCGGACGTCGGCCCAGACCTGGTCCTCGTCCTCGGCGCACTTGCGCACGGTGAAGATGTCCCCAAACCGGCTGATGGCCGAGAGGGTCAGGTCGTCCTTGAGGCCCAGCTCGGCGCCCAGCTCCCGGAGGGCGTCCACATAC
>JAEXZK010000260.1 GCA_023451415.1 Bacillota bacterium
GTCATACGCCAGCACAAAGTCCTCAATCATCCCGGTGAGCTCGGCGGAGGGGGCGTCCCCCAGCAGTTTGTCCAGCGCATCCCGGACAATGCCGACGCCGGACCAGAGGATAAAGCAGGCTACCACCACGCCCATCCAGCCGTCCAGGAGGAGGCCGGTGGCCTGGCCTGCCAGGGTGGCGATAAGGACGCCCGAGGTGGCCAGTACATCGGAGAGGCTGTCGGCGGCTGTGGCAGCCATCACCGGGGAGCCGATCCTTTTCCCCAGGTTCCGGTTAAAGGAGAAGAGCCCCAGCTTGACAAGGATAGAGCCCGCCAGCACCCAGACCATGGCAGTGCTGTACAGCACCGGCTGGGGATGCAGTATCTTGGACACCGAGGTCTTGGCCAGCTCCCCGCCCAGGAGGAGGATCAGGAGGGCCACCGCCATGGAGGCGATATACTCGATCCGGGCATGGCCAAAGGGATGTTCCTTGTCAGCGGGCTTGCCGCTGAGCCGGAAGCTGAGCAGGGAGATCACCGAGCTGCCCGCGTCGGACAGGTTGTTGACGGCGTCGGCGGTGATGGAGACGCTGCGGGCGGCGGTGCCTACGGCAAACTTGCCGCCAAAGAGCAGCAGGTTGGCCACAATGCCGGTAATGCTCCCCAGCTTGCCGTAGCTCTGCCGCACCCGGGGATTCTCCACATCTTTATAATCTTTGATCAAATGCTCCAGCAGCCACTGGATCATAGCATCCGCCCCCTTCCCAGGCAAGCGCCGATTGGCTCAGCCCTTACCTGACGCAAAGTTTCTTGTTATTCTACCGCAATCCGGAATAAAAATCAATCAAAACCTGCGGCCCTCTGGAATACTGTCCTGTTTATGGGACCGCGGATGTGGTATCATACCCGCAGAGCGGTTATGACACCGGCTTATGCCCAACGGCCCGCCGTTCCCCCGGCGGCCGCCAGCGGCCGGCCCCAGCCGCCGGAGCCATGGCCTTATGGCCCAAAGGGGCCGCCGGAGCAGGCTGCACAGGACATCTGCGCCATTGCAGCCCCCGCCAGGCGGATTGCTCTCTGTATACTGGCGGCATGGCATCCTGTTTCTATTAAATAATCCATCAGGAGGCGCTTTCATGGAGACACAAACCATTCTTATCGCCCTGCTGGCGGTATTGGCTGCCGCCGTGGCGGTGCTGGCCGCCGCCGTCATCGTCCTGGGCGGCCGGATCGCCCGGCTGAGCAACCGGGACGTGCTGCAAAAATGCGACGACCTCCGCCGGGAGATCTCCGACGGCCAGCGGGCCCTGCGCCAGGAGCTCTCCTCCCAGAACACCGGCTCCATCCGGGCGCTGGGAGAGGTGCTCCAAGGGGGGCAGCAGTCCCTGGAGCACCGCTTCGGAACCTTTGCCCAGGAGCAGGAACAGAAGCTGGAAAATATCCGGGGCACCATGGAGCGCCGGCTCGCCGCCATCCAGGCGGACAACAACCTCAAGCTGGAGCAGATGCGCCAGGTGGTGGATGAAAAGCTCCAGAAGACCCTGGAGGAGCGGATGACGCAATCCTTCCAGCTGGTGAGCCAGCGGCTGGAGCAGGTGTACAAGGGCCTGGGGGAGATGCAGTCCCTGGCCGTGGGGGTGGGGGACCTGAAGAAGGTGCTCTCCAACGTCAAGGCGCGGGGCATCCTGGGGGAGATCCAGCTGGGCGCCATCCTGGAGGAAATCCTGGCCCCGGAGCAGTACGAGGTCAATGCCGTCACCAAACGGGGGAGCCGCTGCTTTGTGGAATACGCCGTCAAGCTGCCCACCGAGAGCGGGGACCCGGTCTATCTGCCCATCGATTCCAAGTTCCCCGCCGACGCCTACCAGCAGCTCCGGGACGCCCAGGACGCCGGGGACCCCGCAGCGGTTCAGGCGACTGGGGCCGTGCTGGACGCCCGGGTCCGGGCCTTTGCCAAGGATATTCGGGACAAGTACCTGGACCCGCCCAATACCACCGAATTCGGCATCATGTTCCTGCCCTTTGAGGGGCTGTATGCCGAGGTGGTAAGCAGGGGGCTGGTGGAGGTCCTCCAACGGGATTACCGGATCAACGTGGCCGGCCCCAGCACCATGGCCGCGCTTCTCAACACCCTTCAGATGGGGTTCCGGGCCTTTGCCATCCAGAAGCGGAGCAGCGAGGTGTGGACGGTGCTGGGAGCGGTCAAGACCGAATTTGGCAAATTTGCCGGGGCCCTGGAGGCCACCCAGGCCCGCCTGGACCAGGCCAGCAGCGAGCTGGACAAGCTGGTGGGGGTCCGCACCCGGCAGATCCAGCGGCGGCTGAAGGATATTTCCAGCCTTACCGAAGGGGCCGCCCGGGAGCTGCTGGAGCAGGGAGCCCGAGAGGAGGAAGGGGAAAGCTTGTGATGGGAGATTGCGTCCCCATAAGCTTTGCTTATAGGCCGGGGCAGAACTTCATATACTAAAACCGGGCTGGTTTGTGGTACAATCGGACTGTACCACGGGGGAGGCGGAACCCTTTTTGCGCCCCCCAATTCTTAAACCAGCAGGAAAGAAGGAGTTTTCCATGGTCAAAGCGATCGTAGGCGCCAACTGGGGCGACGAGGGCAAGGGCAAGATCACCGACATGCTGGCCCAGGACGCGGACGTCGTGGTCCGTTTCCAGGGGGGCAGCAACGCCGGGCACACCATTGTCAATGAATACGGCAAGTTTGCTCTCCACCAGCTTCCCTCCGGCGTCTTTAATACCCATATCACCAACATCATCGGCAACGGCGTGGCGCTTTCGGTAGAAAACTTTGTCAAAGAGATGAAGTCCCTGGAGGACCGGGGCGTCCCTGCCCCCAAGGTCCTTATTTCCGACCGGGCCCAGATGGTCATGCCCTACCACGTCCTCCTGGACGCCTGCGAGGAGGAGCGGCTGGCCGGGCGGAGCTTTGGCTCCACCAAGTCGGGCATCGCCCCCTTCTATTCCGATAAGGTGGCAAAAATCGGCTTCCAGATCTGTGAGCTGTGGGACGAGGAAGCCGACCTCCGGGCCAAGATCCAGCAGGTCATCGACATCAAAAACGCCCTCCTCATCCACCTGTACCGCAAGGAGCCCCTGACGGTGGACGGGGTGTACGCCAAACTGATGGAATATAAGGAACTGCTGGCGCCCTACGCCGCCGACACCTTCGACTTCCTCCATAACGCCGTCAAGGGCGGCAAGGGCATCCTTCTGGAGGGCCAGCTGGGCGCCTTGAAGGATACGGACTTCGGCATCTACCCCATGGTCACCTCCTCCAACACCATCGCCGGCTACGGCGCTGTGGGCGCGGGCCTGCCCCCTCATGAGATCAGCGACGTCATCTGCGTGGTCAAGGCATATTCCAGCGCCGTGGGCGCCGGGGAATTTGTCAGCGAGATCTTTGGCGAGGAAGCCGACGAGCTGCGCCGCCGGGGCGGCGACGGCGGCGAATATGGCGCCACCACCGGCCGTCCCCGCCGGATGGGCTGGCTGGACCTGGTGGCCAGCCGCTACGGCTGCCGGGTGCAGGGGGCCACGCAGGTGGCCTTCACCGTCCTGGACGCCCTGGGCTACCTGGACGAGATCCCCGTGTGCGTCGGCTATGAGATCGACGGCAAGCGGGTGGACACCTTCCCCAACACCAACCTCCTGAAAAAAGCCAAGCCCATCCTGAAGGTGCTCCCCGGCTGGAAGAGCGATATCCGGGGCATCCGCCGGTACGGGGAGCTTCCCAAGGCCTGCCGGGACTACATTGAGTTTGCCCAGCAGGAGATCGGTGTGCCTATCACCATGGTTTCCAACGGCCCCGCCCGGGAGGACATCATCTACCGCTGAAACCCCTCCCCGCCTGACGCCGGCAGCCTGTTTTTGCGCCCATGGGGCTTTGACGTATCGTTCCCGGCTGCCCTGCGGGGGCTGGATTCACATTTGTGCAGCCCAATATCACAAAAGGAGTTTTCCCATCATGACAGTCAGAGAAAAACTTGCCGCAGGCCAGAAGGCTGCGGGCACAATGCTTCGCCTCCTCCGCAACCCCGCCGGGGTGGTCCTGGCCGCCGACGCGGGCCTGGATTTCGTCATGTTCGACTGCGAACACAGCTGCTACAGCATGGAGACCCTCCACGATATGTTCGTCACCTGCCGCCTGGCCGGGATGGAGGGCTTTGTCCGGGTCCCCGAGGGCACCAAGGATTGGATCTCCCGCGTCCTGGACCAGGGGGCCCTGGGTGTGATGGTCCCCATGATCGAAACCGCGGAGCAGGCCGAAAACCTGGTCCATTACGCCAAGTACCAGCCCATCGGGGGACGCGGCTACTCCAGCATGGTGGCCCACACCCTCTACCGTCCCGGGGAGCACACCAAGGTCATGGAGGACCTGAACCGCCGCACCACGGTTATCGCCCAGATCGAGACCCTGCCTGCGGTGGAAAATTGTGAGGCCATCGCCGCCGTGGAGGGGATAGACGCCCTGCTCATCGGGCCCAACGACCTGTCCCTCTCCCTGGGCATCCCCGGCCAGCTGACCCACCCCGACGAGCTGGCCGCCATCGCCCGGGTGGCCGCAGCCTGCAAGCAGGCGGGCAAAGCCTTTGGCATGCACGCCGGCGGCAAGCTGCTGGAGATGTTCCGGGATGACGTCACCCTGGCCATGACCGGCACCGATACCGACATCCTGGCGGCGGGCTTCCGCCAGCTGAAGGAGACCTGCGGCAAGCTTTGACCACCCGGCAAAAAGGCCCGGAAGGAATTCCTTCCGGGCCTTGCTTTTTTATGATTCCAGCCGGGCGGCAGCCTCCTGATAAAAGACGCCGATCTCGCTGCGGTATTTTTCCTGCCAGGGCTTGTTTTTGCCGCAGTAATGGATGATGACGCTGTTCTCCCGTATCCACTCCAGGTCCATTTTGCCCAGTGTGCCCGCCTTGACCGTGCCGTAATACCGGGCGTCATAGTTGTAGACCATGGGGTCCAGAAGGATCGTCCTGTCCCAGTACAGGGCGTTAAGGACATCCTGATCGGGGAGGACCAGCTTGTCCCGTTCCTCCCGGATGAAATCGAGGACCGCCCCCGGGTCCTGTTCCCGGCGCAGCTGGGCCAGATTCATCAGCAGCACGCCGGAATTGAAGTATTCGCTGCCCTCGGGCATCCCCAGCCTGTGCCGGTACTCCACCTGGGTCAGGGGGTTAAAAGCCCGGGCAGCGGCGAAGAAGCTGCTGCCCATGGCCAGGTCGTACAGCCCGTCCAAAGGAAGGTTGACCACCATGTCCGGGTCCAGATAAAGGGCGCGGTCCAGGCTTTGGGGCAGGAGACGGGCGGAAAATATCCGGTAATACATTTCCTTGGGGAAGTGGAACAGCACCGGCGCATCATCCAGAAAGTCGGCGGGCACCGGCACCGGCGTCACCCGCAGGCGGCTGTCCGGCACCCTGCGGG
>JAEXZK010000016.1 GCA_023451415.1 Bacillota bacterium
AAAGGGCCCCACATAGTCCATGCCCACGCTCTGGGCAACAAAGGCAAAGCCCCAGATGAAGGCGGTGAGGAACAGCATAAGGATGCTTTTGCGGTCGCTGGTTTTCATAGAAAAAATTACTCCTGTCCTTTAGTCAAATGGTCAAAATAAAATGATGGTTCAGAACTCCCGCTTCCGGTCGCGGAGGAAAAGGCCCGCCAGCACGTCGCCGGGGGCCTCTCCCCCGCAGACGGCACGGCAGACGGCCTCGCAGATGGGCAGCTCCACCCCGTACTGCCGGGAGAGCTCCAGCATGGACCTGGCGGTTGCCACACCCTCCGCCAGCCCCCGGAACTCCTGCCCCCGGGCCAGGGCCTCGCCATAGGCGCGGTTGTGGCTGTATGGGGAAAAGACGGTGGCTTCATAATCCCCCAGGTGGGCAAGGCCGTAGGCGGTAATCTCGTTGCCGCCCATGGCCAGGATGAGCCGGGCCACCTCCCGGGCGCCCCGGGCCATCAGGGCCCCCTTCAGGGAGCTGCGCTCCAAGCCGTCCAGGACGCCGGCGGCGATGCCCACAACGTTTTTGGCGGCCGCGCCCACCTCGTTGCCGATGAGATCGGTGCCGTAGTAGAAACGGATCAGATCTCCGCCAAAGGCGTTGACAACCGCCTCCTTGAGGTCCTCGTTCAGGCTGTCCACCACCATGCAGTTGGGATGGCCCTGGGTAAAATCCTGAACATGGCCGGGGCCCACCCACACCGCGCAGGGCGTACCGGGCAGCTCCTGCGCCACAATCTGGGTCAGGCGGCAGCCGGTGCCTTCCTCAAGGCCCTTCATGCACAGGACCAAAGGCGTACCCGCGGGGAGCAGGGGCTTCAGCTGCCGGAGAAACCCCCGCAGCTGCTGGGAGGAGATGGAGATGATGATGATCTCCCCGTGAGCCGCGGCGGCCTCCAGGTCGTCGGTAAGGGCCACCGAGGCGGGCAGGGTCATCAGATCGCTGCGGCCCGTCTCGCGGAACTGCCGCAGGTTGGCGGAGCCCGGCCGGCCCCAGAGGGTTACATCATGGCCCTGACGGGCGGCATACCAAGCTAGGAAGCTGCCCCAGCGGCCGCACCCCAGCACCGAAACTTTTTTTGCGTTCAAATGACATTCTCCTTTTCTCTTTTGCATTCGCCGCAATTCTATTTTAAATGGATTGTCAAGCGCCTGGAAGAAGGCTATTTCAGCTCCCGGAAGGCCAGCCCCCGGGTGACCGGTCCGCCCAGAGGAGCGCCCTCGCGCCAGGCCCGGGCCACCCGGAGGCAGCCGGCGGCATTTTCGCCGGTGAAGCGGAGGGTCACATGACTGAGGCTGCGGATGGAATCCTGCTTGTCCCCCAGCCAGAGGGGCACCATGTTCAGCAGATGGGAATATTCCCGGCCCCGGCAGCGGATGGCAAAATCGTTGCCCCGGCGGTCGGTGATCATGCTGCTGCCCTGGCACCCGCCGCACCCCTTGCCACCCTTGGCGGGACAGTTGCGGAAGGTCATCAGAGGCAGGTAGCCATAGCCCAGCACCCCCCGGGGCAGGGTGTCCCCCAGGGCGGCGGCCAGCTTGAGGCTCAGCTCAAAGGTGAGGGTGACGTCCCGGAGGCCCAGCTCCCGGCAGGCGGCCAGGGCCCGGGAGCTGAGGACATTGAGCCCCCAGTCTCCCGACACCTCCAGGCCCGCCTCCCTGCCCATACGGGCGGTGGAGAGGTTGCCGGCCAGCAGCCGCCGGAGCCCTTTTTCCTCCAGTTCTCTCAGGGTTTGGGCAAAGGCTTCCTCCCGGCCGGGGTAGACCAGCTGAGGGGCTTCGGCCAGCAGTCGGTCTCCCAGCTCCCCGATGAAAGCGGGATTTGCCTGAATATCTTCTACTTTTAGTATAATCTCATCAAAATATTCCAAAATTTCGGGACTAAGCTGGTCTGGAGACTCAAATCTGCCCCGGAGCAACGGCCTGGCGGGAGCCGTCCATGAGGGCAGGGGCTCCAGTTCCTCCACGCCTGCCCAGGGATGAGGGGCAACCCGCTCCCGGAGAGCCAGCAGCTCCTCCAGGGCGGCGCTCCGCATCCGGTTGACAGCGGACATGGGCAGCATGAGGCCGGGGGCGATGTCCGTGGAGAGCCCCCGCAGCAGGAAGGGGGTCCCGCCGGTTTTTTCCAGGCTGCGCCGCGCCATCGCCTCGTCGGTGGGCCTGTTGATGGCGGTTTGCGGGACGTCCCCCTCCGTCTCCACCCGGTGGGCGCCGTCAGAGACGGTCAGCCGGGCGGGCTCCTCCGGGGCCAGGGTCAGGGACATATCCACCGGGACCCGGGCCAGTTCGCTGCGGTAGGCTGCCGCCAGACCGGGCAGGACCCCCGCCGCAGCGGCGACGTCCTCCTTCCGCCGGTGGCCGAACATCTCCAGGTTGCGCCTGCTTTCATAATAACCATTTGTAAATCCACTGCGCGAAAATACTGACTGTAAAATATCCAAGTCGGGTTTTTCGCCGTCCAGGGCCTTGCGGCAGGCGGCGACGGCGGCCCCCACATATTCCGGGCGCTTCATCCGTCCCTCAATCTTCAGGGAAGCGACGCCCAGCCCAGCCACTTCTTCCAGCCTGTCCACCAGGGAAAGGTCCTTGAGGGAAAGGGCGTAGTCCCGGCCCTTGCTCTTCCATTCCAGCCGGCAGGGCTGGGCGCAGAGCCCCCGGTTGCCGCTGCGTTCCCCCAACAGGGCGGAGAGGTAGCACTGTCCCGAGACGCTCATGCAAAGGGCGCCGTGGACAAAGACCTCCACCTCCAGGGCGGTGCCCCGGCAGATGGCGGCGATCTCCTCTTTGTTCAGCTCCCGGGCCAGCACCACCCGGGCAAAGCCCAGGTCCTCCAGGGCCTTTGCACCCTGGAGGCTGTGGATGGCCATCTGGGTGGAACCGTGGAGCGGCAGGCTGGGGCAAAGCCGCCGGGCGATGGCGGCCACCCCCAGGTCCTGGACAATGAGGGCATCCGCCCCGGAGAGAGCAATGGCCCGGAGCTCCTCCGCCAGAGCGGGGATCTCCGGGTCTGTGACCAGGGTGTTGAGTGTGACGTAGACCTTCACTCCCCGGCCGTGACAAAAGGCCACCGCTTCCGGCAGCCCCAGTTCGTCAAAATTTTCGGCGTTGCGGCGGGCGTTAAAGCCCTTCCCTCCCAGGTAGACGGCGTCCGCCCCGGAGCGGACGGCGGCCAGCAGCTGCTCCCGCCCCCCTACCGGGGCCAGGACTTCGGGCCTGTTCATGTGCCGCTCCCGTCCCCGGCGCGCAGCTGCGCCAGCTC
>JAEXZK010000018.1 GCA_023451415.1 Bacillota bacterium
ATCTCAGTCACCGACCTGTACTTCCAGTCCATGTCGGTGGCGGGGAGCATCTTCAAATTCCAGCAGACCATGATCGTCACCTCCCTGGTCTACCTGACCCTCACCTTTACCACCACCCGCATCCTGGGAGCCATCGAGAAGAGGATGGGCCGTCAGCCCTCCAGCTATCCCTGCTCCCAGACCATGCCTAAGCCGGAAAACATGCAGGGGGTGAGATGATGGGAGAGATCATTGCAATCAAGGGCCTGGAAAAGCGCTTTGGCCAGCTGGAGGTCCTCAAGGGGGTCAACTTCGGCATCGACTCCGGCGAGGTGGTCTGCCTTATCGGCGCCTCCGGCAGCGGCAAGTCCACCCTCCTGAGGTGTATCAATGTTTTGGAGATCCCCGACGGCGGGCAGATCCTTTACCACGGCAAGGATATTCTTCAGGGCCATATCGACGTCAACAAGCACCGGGCCAAGGTGGGGATGGTATTCCAGTCTTTCAACCTGTTTGAGAACATGTCGGTGCTGAAGAACTGTATGGTGGGGCAGATCAAGGTCCTGAAGAAGGGCAGGGAGGAGAGCCGCCAAAAAGCCATGTTCTACCTGGAAAAGGTGGGGATGGCCGGTTTTGCCCATGCCGCGCCCGCCCAGCTTTCCGGCGGGCAGAAGCAGCGGGTGGCCATCGCCCGGGCGCTCTGCATGGACCCTGAGGTCCTTCTTTTCGACGAGCCTACCTCCGCCCTGGACCCGGAGATGGTGGGGGGCGTGCTGGAGGTCATCAAGAACCTGGCCAAAGAGGGGCTGCCCATGATCGTGGTCACCCATGAAATGGGCTTTGCCCGGGATGTGGCCACCAGAGTGGTGTTTATGGATCAGGGCGTCATTGTGGAGGAAGGCCCTCCCGCCCAGATCTTTACCGCCCCGGCCCATCAGCGCACAAGGGAGTTCCTCTCCCGCTACATCGGCACATAACACAGGCAAACTGTCGGATCGCCCGTCCCTTTTTCGAGGGGACGGGCGATTTTTACCCTTGACCCCGGTTAACATGTGGAGTATAATTAACACCGAAATAGTATATTTTAATGAGGCGGCCCAGCCGCCCTGCCAAAAATAAGGAGATGTTTGGAAGAATGAGCGAAACCTGTAACCATGACTGTGGCAGCTGCAGCCAGAACTGCGGCGAGCGCCAGCAGGATCCCAAAAGCTTCCTGGAGGCCCCCCACCAGATGAGCACCATCCGCAAGGTCATCGGCGTTGTCAGCGGAAAGGGCGGCGTGGGCAAGACCATGGTCACCAGCATGATGGCCGTCCTCCTCAACCGCAAAGGCTATAACACCGCCATCCTGGACGCGGACGTCACCGGCCCCTCCATTCCCAAGGCCTTCGGCATCCACGAAAAGGCCCAGGGCAGCGAGTGGGGGCTGCTCCCCTGCAAATCCAAAAAGGGCATCGACATCATGTCTGTCAACCTCCTGCTGGAGGATGACACCACGCCGGTGGTTTGGCGCGGGCCCATCATCGCGGGAACCGTCAAACAGTTCTGGACCGACGTCATCTGGAGCGACGTGGACTTCATGTTTGTGGATATGCCTCCGGGAACCGGCGACGTCCCCCTCACTGTTTTCCAGTCCATCCCTCTGGATGGCATCATCATCGTCACCTCCCCCCAGGAGCTGGTCTCCATGATCGTTGCCAAGGCTGTGAACATGGCCAAGATGATGAATATCCCCATCCTGGGCGTGGTGGAAAACATGAGCTATGTCAAATGCCCCTGCTGCGGGGAGGAGATCAAGGTCTTTGGTGAAAGCCATCTGGACGAAGTGGCTGAGCAGCATGGCCTCCGGGTCCTGGGACGCCTGCCCATGGACCCGGCTCTGGCCAAGGTGTGCGACCTGGGCGTGGTGGAGCTCTTTGAGGGCGACTGGCTGGACGGCGCCGCCGAACTGATAGAAAATCTGAAATGATCTTTGGTCGGGAGGGAACGGCATGAACATCGCATTGGAAACAGAAAAGGCCCAGCGGGCTGCGGAATTGTTTGAAGAGGGGTATAACTGTGCCCAATCGGTCTTTGGGGCCTTTGTCCCCGAAACGGGGATGGACTGGGAGACCGCCATGCTCCTCACCTCCTCCATGGGCGGCGGCGTTGGCCGGATGCGGGAGATCTGCGGCGCGGTGTCGGGCATGGCCCTGGCTGCGGGGCTCCTGTGGGGCTATACCAGCCCCCAGGCCAAGGAGGAAAAAAAGGCGCATTACGCCCTGGTTCAGAAGCTTTGCGGAGAGTTCTCCCGGGAGAACGGCTCCCTGATCTGCCGGGATCTGCTGGAGGACGTGGAAACCGTCCCCGGCGGCGTCCCCGAGGAGCGCACGGCTGAATACTATAAAAAACGTCCCTGCAAGGAACTGGTGGCCTCGGCGGCGGCCATTCTGGAGCGGGAACTGAAAGAAAGAGGCATGAGTAGAAAATGATTATTGCAGTCACTACCGAAAACGGACAGGTGTTCCAGCACTTTGGGCACACCAAGACCTTCACCCTCTACACTGTGGAGGGCGGGGAAGTCCGGGGCAAGGAAATACTGGAGACCGGCGCGGCGGGACACTCCGCCCTGTCTGGGCTGCTGGCGTCCAAGGGCGTCGGCCATCTCATCTGCGGCGGCATCGGCGGCGGAGCCCGCAATATGCTGGATGCCGCCGGTATCGGCATCGTGGCCGGCGTCCAGGGGAATGCCGACGAGGCCGTGGCGGCATTCCTGGCAGGGAAGCTTCATGACGATCCCGCCGGTGCCTGCCAGGGCCATAGCCACGACGAAGGGCACAACTGCGGGGAGCATTCCTGCGGCGGCGGGTGCCACTGACAGTTCCGGGACGGCCCCAGGCCGCCGGGATGAAAGGAAGAGCCGATGAATTACGCTGTTGTGGGCACCGGCAGCATCTCCCGGAGCTTTATAGAAGCCGCCGGCCGGGTCCCGGATATGGAGCTTTACGGCATATGCTCCCGCAGTCTGCCAAAGGCGGCGGCCATGTCGGAGGAGCACGGCGGCGCGAAAGCCTTTGACGACCTGGACGCCATGCTGGCCGACGACCGGGTGGAGCTGGTGTATCTGGCCTCCCCCAACGCCGTCCATTTCGGGCAGATGATGGGGCACTGGAGCGGGGGAAGCATGTTATCTGCGAAAAGCCCTTTGTTTCCAACTGCCGCGAGTTCTGCCGGGCGGCGGAGCTGGCTGAGAAGAAGAATCTTTTCCTCTTCGAGGCCATCACCAACCAGTATCTGCCCAACTTTCGGGAGCTCAGGCGGCTGGTGCCCCGGGTTGCCCCTGTGCGGCAGGTAAAGCTGGAATTTTGCAGGCCCTCAGGCCGGTACTGGGACCTGAAGGAAGGCCGGATGAGCAATACCATGGACCCGGCCTTCTCCGGAGGGGGCCTGATGGACATCGGCGTTTACTGCGTCCATGTGGCCCTGGGGCTTTTCGGCCCGCCGGAGCGGGTGACCTATTGTGCCAATATGTGGCCCAACGGGGTGGATACGTCGGGGACGATGCTCCTCCGCTACCCCGATCTGGTGGCCGTGTTCAGCTGCGCCAAGGACAGCGTCTCGGCCAACCGCAGCGAGATCCAGGGGGAGAAGGGCTGCCTGATGGTAGAAGGAAGCTTGGGAAAAATCCCCAAACTGCTCCTGCTGCAAGACGGCCGGATCGAGGATGTATCGGTCCCCCAGGGCGAAGGTCACATGGTCTATGAAATATCGGCCTTTGCGGAGGCGGTCCGGAGACGGGATTACGCGTTTGCCCGCCGGCGCCTGCGCCACAGCGGCGAGGTGATCCGTGTGCTGGACGAGGCCCGGAAAAGCGCGGGGATCCATTTCCCGGCGGACGAGGCGTAGATAACGCTTCGGCCCGGCCCCGACCTTTGTAAAAACGAGAAAAAAGCTTCAGAATTGACAAACGGTCAGTTCTGAAGCTTTTTTACCGGGATATGGGGCTGCCCTCCCGGTATGCCCGTGCAGAAGCCGGTGTTTTCATGCTTTTTCTGCGGATGCTGTAATGCGGAGCGGGGCGGGCACGCGCGGGGATTAATAGGGGTACCAGCGCTGGGCGGAGAAGCGCTTCCAGCAGACCACGCCCCGGAAGCAGAGATCCAGCAGCATGGATACCCAGACCCATTCCAGCCCCAGATGGAACCCGAAGACAAAGATCACGGACAGGAGGACCCGGAAGCCCCACACGCCCACCAAATTGATGTAAAAAGGCCAGCGGGAGTCGCCCGCGCCCCTCAGAGCGCCCACATAGACAAGCTCGTAAGCCTGCATGGGCTGGGCGAAGGCCACGATCTTCAGCAGGCGGCTGCCCAGCGCGATAACCGCGGCTTCCCGGGTAAAAATGGTAATCAGCGGCGCGGAGAAGAAAAAGAGGAAGACGCCGGTGATGGACATGCAGATAAGGCCCATATTGGCGGCAATGTCACCAAACCGCTTGGCCTCTTCCTTGAGCCGGGCACCCACCGCCTGGCCGACCAGGGTGGTGGCGGCCACCGAAAACCCAAAGGCCGGCAGATAGGAGAGGCTTTCGGCCTGGACGGCAAGATGATGGGACGCCACGGCAATGGTGCCCATGGTAGCCACGATGCGGATGTACGCCACCTGACCAAGGGCCATGGTGGCGCGCTCCAGGGCTACGGGGATGCCAAGGTCCGCTGCCCGGCGCAGAATAGCGCGGTCAAACTGGAGGAGGGCCCGGAATCCCTCCCACCGGAGGACGAGCCCGTCCCCGGCCCGGCCGGAGGCGATGGTATAGAGCACCAGGGCGGCGGCCACGGCAATGGAGAGAACAGTGCCCAAAGCGGCTCCGGCCACGCCCATACCCAGGCCGGGGATGAAGACGGACTGGCCTTGCCAGACCACGGTGCGGGCGGGGTAGATAAAGAGGAAATTGAGGACGATGTTGAGGAAAATCGCAATAAGGTTGGCCGTCATGGGCGCCCGGGTATTGCCCATGCACCGGAGGATGGCGGCAAAAACCACCTCCACGCTGTTAAAGAGCATGGAAAAGCTGATATACCACATATAATTTTGAGCCAAGGGGGCCACGTCGGGCTCGGCGCCCAGCAGGGTGGGGAGGACCGGGGTGAGGATCAGCGCGATGAGGGAAAGAAGGGCGCCGGTGAGGAGGGCTACGCTCATGGACTGGCGGATCACCTTCTGACCCTGGTCATAGTCCTCGGCGCCCACGGCATGGGCGACCTGCACCGAAAGCCCCACGCTGACGGCGGCGATGAGGCCGTTGGTCAGCCACAGGACAGGGGAGATGATACCTACGGCGGCGGTACAGGCGGCGCCCAAGACACCCACCATGGCAGTGTCCGCAAAATTCAGGATTGTGAAAGCAATCTGTTCCAAAATCGCGGGCCAGGAAAGCTTCAGAAC
>JAEXZK010000030.1 GCA_023451415.1 Bacillota bacterium
GGAGTCTGCTGCGGTCCAAAAGGCGGCTTATGATAAGCTGCGGCAGGAGGCGGACCAGCTGATCCAGGTGGCCCGCAACAAGGACAATGAACTTCAGATCCAGCTGGAGCTGAACAAACAGCTGCAAAACAAGTATGCTGAGCAGGAAGCCAGGATTCAGGAGCTTACCGCGCAGCTGGAGCGGCTCCAGTCTGCCGGCACCATCGAGCAGATGACCGCAAAAGCGGCCCGGGAAGCGGACGAGCTTCTGGACCGGGCCAAAGCCGAGGCGCAGGATCTGCTGGAAAAAGCAACCCAGAAGGCAGAAGCGCGCTCCGAGGAAGTGACCCGGCTCAAAGAGGAGCTGGCATCCTTCAAGGCTGCCGCCGCTCAGACACTGGCCGGGCTGGAGGCGTCTATCGCCAAGCTCTACGAGGACGATGGGGAAGAGAAGACTACTTCTTCCCAGACCAGCGGCGAAAGCCACGATATCCATTTTTTTCGATGAAGCCCGAGACGTCCCAGACGGGGCGGACCGGGCCAGCCAAAGTAAAGGTCAGGCCCCGGACCTGAGGAAGCGGACAACACCGGTTCCTCCAATCAGGGCGAGCAGGCTCCGGCAAAGGACATTGACGGAGCAGCTGCTGGACAAAATAAAAAACTTTCTGAATGGATAACATCATCAGCGGAGTAAGGACCATGCGTTCCAGGCACAGCCGGCATCCGTGCCGTCGGCGTTTCTGATCTTGCAGCCTCCGCCCCACGGCCGGGGCCTGCGGGAGTTTTCCCAAGAAAAATCGGAGCCGAACAAAACAGACGGAGCAGGCTGCCGGCCATCGACGGGAATAAGGCGGCTTGGCTGTGATTTTGCCCCCAAACCATATTGTCCTTTGTATGCTGATTGTAAATTCCGTCCAAGAAACTTCAAAGAAAGGAGGCCCGGCAATATGCCTGTTACCGCGTCCCCAAACATCACCCCCCAGGTGCTGTGGGAGAACTTTACCAATATTCTGCGAGTGGTAACCCCTTATGACATTATTGATATTGCCATTGTGGCATTCCTGATTTACAAACTTATTGGATTGCTGAAGGAAACACGGGCCGAACAGCTGGTCAAAGGTGTCTTTGCAATCCTTCTGCTTTATGCCGTCACCACGCTGACCCCCTTCCGGATGCTGGCCTTTATTATGGAAATGCTGGTCCGGTACGGCGCCATTGTGCTTCTGGTGCTTTTTCAGCCGGAGCTGCGGAAGATACTGGAGCAGGTGGGGCGCTCCCGCCTGAGCAACCTCCAGGTATTCAGCCCCAACACCTCTTCCAGCGAGTATGAGCGCTCCCAGACCATCAAGACCATCAACGCCATCTGCGACGCCTGCGCCCTCCTGTCCAAGGAGCGGATCGGGGCGCTTATCGTGATGGAAAAGGAAACCAAGATCGGCGAAATCATCAGCACCGGCACGATCATCGACTCCCAGCCCAGTTCCGATTTGATCAAGAACGTCTTTTTCCCCAATTCGCCCCTCCATGACGGCGCTTTGGTCATCCGGAACAACAGGCTTTATGCCGCGGGATGCTTCCTGCCCCTTTCGGACAATTACGAGATCAGCCGCACCTTGGGGACGAGGCATCGGGCCGCCCTGGGCATCAGCGAGGTTTCCGACGCGCTGGTTGTGGTGGTGTCGGAAGAAACAGGGGCTATCACTGTCGCCAAGAACGGCAAGCTGAATCTCCGCATCACCGCCAACACCCTCAGCACCATCCTGTATGATGAATTTATTGAAGATGAGGACAAGGCCGCCGAAAAGAAGAAGCTTTTCAGGAGGGTCAAAAAATGAAGATGGATTTCAGTAAATTCAACCTCTCCACCATTTTCCGCAAGCCAAGCTACACGGCGGTTTTTTCTGTGATTGTGGCGGTCGTATGCTGGTTCGTGATTATTACCGTCACCTCTGATGAACGCACGGTGGAGATCAAAAATGTCCCGGTGTCGGTGGACACCAGCTCCGGCGTCCTCAGCAGCCTGGGCCTTAACGTCATAGAAGGGGAAGGGGAGACGGTCAGCGTACTGGTCCATGGCAAGAGCATCGTAGTGGGCGGCCTCACCGCCAGCGACATCAAGCTCCGCGCCGACCTTTCCGGCATCACCGGCCCGACCAGCAACAAGGAGCTGGAGATTAAGGCCACCCTTACTGCTGACGATGATTATGAGATCGTTTCCATCACCCCCTCCACCATCCGGGTAACTTTTGACCGACTGATGGACAAGGAGGTCCCCATTTCGGTGGATATCAACGGCCTGTCGGTTCCGGATGAAGGGTATATGCTGGGCGATGTCGCCATTTCTCCCAGCTCGGTTACCATTGTGGGGCCGGAGGTGGACTTGGGCCGCATCTCCAAGGCGGTTGTCCGGGCGGATATTGAGGAGCCCCTGACACAGTCCCAGATCATTACCGCAGGCATTGAGTTTTATGACAGCGAGGGAGGTCTTGTGGACGTTGCCTCCCGCAGTCATATCAGCACCAGCGTTTCCACAGTGGATATCTCCATCCCGGTCCGTAAGATTGTAGAACTGCCTCTGAAACTGAATTTCCTCAACGTTCCCGACGGCTTCCCCATTGAGGAGCTGGAATACACGCTCTCCAATGAGGCCATCACAGTGGCCGCTCCGGAAGACGCCATCAAAAATTACTACGAAATCGTAGTGGGCCATATTGACTTTACCGAGCTGGACCTGACCCAGAACAACACCCTCACCTTTGATGTACGGCTGCCATCGGGCTTTGTCAACATCAATAATATCGAGAGTGTTGTGGCGGAGTTTAACCCGCAGAACATTGTGGCCAAAAACTTCAACCTCCGGTCCTCCAACTTCTCGGTGGTCAACGTCCCGCCGGGATACGACGTCCAGGTGATGACGACAGCGCTCAACAATGTCCGGATGGTGGGCGATAAAGAGACCATCGAAAAACTGCTGGCCACCGAAATTGTTATTGAGATCGACCTTTCCGACTCCGAGATACAAACAGGCCAGTATCAGCGCCCGGTGCGCGTTTATGCGCCGAACAAGGGCTTCGTCTGGGCGGTGGGCGATTATTCCGCCGTCATCAGCGTCAAGGAAAAATGAGCCGAGCATATGCCGCTCCGATTTTGAGCCTGCCACCACCAAATGGCAGGCTCAAATCTGTTAAGGCGGCGGAAAGAGAGGACCCATGTCCATAATTGTCAGCAATATTCAGGTAGGCCTGGGAGAAGCTCAGGAGCTTTGTTTTGAGCGTGCCCGCAAAAAACTGGGGGTACCCTCCTCGGCGGTCCTGAAGGAATATATCGTCAAACGGTCGGTAGATGCCCGCAAAAAGCAGGATATCCGTCTGGTTTATTCGGTTGGCTTCCAGCTGGAAGATGAACGGAGGATTCCATTGGGGACCGGCGTCCGCCGCCAGGAGGAGGCCGCTCTGGACCTGGGAGGACCAGTGGAGACGCCAAAGCTCCGGCCGGTGGTGGTGGGCTTTGGCCCTGCGGGGATGTTCTGCGCCCTTTTGCTGGCTCGTCATGGATGCCGTCCCATTGTCCTGGAGCGGGGCGAGCCTGTGGAACGGCGGGTGGAGACTGTACAGGCCTTCCACGACAGCGGGGAGCTGTGCCCCGAGAGCAACGTGCAGTTTGGAGAAGGCGGGGCCGGCACCTTTTCCGACGGCAAGCTGACCACCCGCATCGGGGACCCCCGGTGCGCCCATGTTCTCCGGGAGCTGGTGGCCTTTGGCGCGCCGGAGGAGATCGCCCAGGAAGCCAAACCTCACATCGGGACCGATCATCTCCGCCATATTGTGGCTGCTCTGCGGCAGGAAGTGATCCGGCTGGGGGGCGAGATCCGCTTTGGGGCCCGTATGGACGGACTCATCCTCCGGGGGGGCCGTGTGGCGGGAGTGAAGGTCGATGGCCAGGAGCTGCCCGCTGACCGGGTCGTCCTCGCCATCGGCCACAGCGCCCGGGACACCTTTGCCATGCTGCTGGAATCCGGACTGATGATGGAGGCGAAGCCGTTTTCCGTTGGGGTGCGGATCGAGCACCTTCAATCGGAGGTGGATAAAGCTCTCTATGGCAATTTTGCCGGGCATCCTCTCCTGCCCAAAGGGGAGTATCAGCTTTCCCACAGGGACGGGGAGGGACGAGGGGTTTACACCTTCTGCATGTGCCCGGGGGGCGTGGTGGTGCCCTCGGCCTCCGAAGAGGGAGAAATCGTTACAAATGGCATGAGCTATTACCGCCGGGACGGCGAAAACGCCAATGCCGCCCTGGTGGTCTCGGTGGATGGCAGGGACTATGGCCCCAGCCCTTTGGATGCCATCGGATTCCAAAGGGCTCTGGAGCGGAGGGCCTACGCGCTCACCGGCGGCTACCATGCCCCGATCCAGACGGCAGGGCGCTTTCTGGAGGGGAGACCCGGGGCGGATCTTGGGCGGGTGACGCCAACCTACGCCATAGGGACCTGTCCGGCAGATCTCTCTGTTCTTTTCCCGCCCGCCGTAACGGAGCATCTCCGGCTGGGCCTGCGGATTTTCGGCAGGCGTCAGCCCGGCTTTGACGCTTCGGACGCGGTCCTCACCGCGCCCGAGACCCGTACTTCCTCCCCGGTGCGTATCCTGCGGGGTGAGGATATGCAGGCTGACGGCGTCGCGGGGCTTTATCCCTGCGGAGAGGGCGCTGGTTATGCCGGTGGGATCATGAGTGCCGCGGCGGACGGCATCCGGGTTGCCCAGCAGATTTTGGAGGAACTGCGCAAAGGCTAAGCACACAAAAGATTTGCCTAAATACGACAAAAGTGCTAAAATAGCTATCATAGCTTTGGATACCTTAGCTCCTTATTTTTCACAAAGGCGGTGAATCCATGGAATTTCTCAACTGGGCCTGGCGAAGCCCGGCTGGCGGCGAAGAAGCTGTCCCTCCCGCCGGCGCCGGGCTGCCCGACTTCATGCGCCGGATTCTGCTGAGCCGGGGCTGCCGCACCCAAGAGGAGATTACCGCTTTTTTGGAATGCCAATACTCCCTTCACGACCCCATGCTCCTGACGGACATGGCCCCCGCTGTGGAGCGCATCCGCAGGGCGCTGGCGGACGGGGAGAGGATATTGGTCTTTGGCGATTATGACTGCGACGGCGTCACCTCCACGGTCATGGTTTATGATTATCTGGAAAACTGCGGCGCCGATGTGCTCTACTATATCCCGGAGCGGGAAGGGGAGGGCTATGGCCTGAACAAAACCGCCATGGACCGTGTCAAGGCTGCCGGAGTGGCTCTGGTGGTCACGGTGGATAACGGGATTTCCGCTCTTGCAGAAGCGGATTATGCCCGGGAACTGGGGATTGACCTGATCATTACCGACCACCATCAGCCGAAGGATACCCTGCCGTCAGCCTTGGCGGTCATCGACCCCCACCGTCCGGACTGCGCCTATCCCTACAAAGACCTCTGCGGCGCTGGAGTGGCCTTCAAACTTCTCTGCGCCCTGGAGGACGGGGACTGGGAGATGCTTCTGGAGCAGTATGGAGACGTCCTTGCCGTGGGGATTTTGGCGGACGTAGTCCCTCTGACGGGGGAGAACCGCCTTCTGGTGCGCAAGGGGCTCCACACACTGTCCCACACCGAAAATCCGGGCCTCCTGGCCCTGGCGGAGGCCGCCGGGATCAACCTGGAAGAGGAAAATGCCGATGCGGTCACCTTTGGCCTGGCGCCCCGGATCAATGTGGCCGGGAGGATGGGATCGGTGGACAGCGCCGTGGAGCTGCTGCTCTGCACCGACGAGGAGAGGGCCCAGGAGCTGGCCAAGGAGCTTTGTGCGCTGAATGCACGGCGCAAGGAGACAGAGGCGGATATCCTTGCGGAAATTGACGGCATGACCGCCGCCACCCCGGCCCTCCTTCGTCAGCGGGTCATCATCCTGGAAGGGGAGGGTTGGCACTGCGGCGTTATCGGCATCATCGCCTCACGGGTGGTGGACCGCTGGCGCAAGCCCTGTATTATCCTTTCCCGCAGCGGAGAAGAGGTCCGCGGCTCTGCCCGGAGCGTTGAAGGCTTTTCCATGATCGGAGCCATTTCCGCCTGTGCGCCTCTGCTGGAAAAATACGGCGGACACCCTATGGCGGCGGGTTTTTCCATGAAGCCCGGCCGGGAAGACGAGTTTTGCCGCCAGGTGCAGGCTTACGCCATGGAGCGGCATCCGATGATGCCCGTCCATTCCCTGACCGTGGATGCTGTGGCGTGCCTGGCGGAGGCCACTCTGGAAAATATCCAGAGGATGAACGCCATCGCGCCCTTTGGCTGCTGCAATCCCCAGCCTGTGCTGGTGCTACGCGACGTGACGCTGGAAAGCATCACCCCCATCGGAGGGGGCAAACACCTGCGTTTGGGGCTCTCCCAAGGCGGTAAGCAGGCTCAGGCCGTCTTTTTTGGCATGACGGAAAAAAGCCTCCCCTTCCAAAAAGGGGAACGGATCGACTGCGCCGTCACCTTCTCGATAAATATTTACAACGATATTCCCCGGCCCTCCATACGGATCGCCGGCATCCAGCCCTCCGGGGCTGACCTGGCAGCAAACCTCCGCTGGAGCGCTGTCTACGATGCGCTCCAGCGGGAAGAGACGCCCCCCGAAGACGCCCCTGCGCCCGAATTTTCCCGGGAGGACCTCTCGGTGGTTTACCGCTATCTGCGCAGCCATACCCCTTGCGCCCTTGGGACAGATGGGCTGTGGCACTGCCTGGGAGGCGCTGTGAACTACTTTAAGGTTCTGGCTTCCATCGATGTCCTGGAGGAGCTGGGGCTACTGGAGGAAAGCCGGGAGAACGGCGCCAGGGTCTTTTCCGTGGTGCCCTCGGAGAAAAAAATGGATCTGGATGATTCCCCCACTTACCGCAGGATCATGAACTTGAAGTTGGTGTGCTGAATGGACGAACTTTTTGGAAAGCTGGCTGTAAAGATCCAACAAACCAATAAGCAGTACAACATGGATAAGATCGAAAAGGCTTATCTGTTGGCGAAGCACGCCCACGGAGACCAGCTGCGCAAGTCCGGAGAGCCTTATATTGAGCATCCGGTGGCGGCAGCCATCATTTTGGTGGAGCTGGGGATGGACACCGATTCCATTGTGGCCGCCCTTCTCCATGATGTGGTGGAGGACACCGACACCTCGCTGGAAAGCATTAAAAAAGAATTCGGGCCGGATGTGGCCCTGCTGGTGGACGGCGTTACCAAGCTGGGCCGTATCCCTTTTTCTTCCCGGGAGCGGCAGCAAGCGGAAAACGTCCGTAAGATGCTTCTGGCCATGGCTCAGGACGTCCGGGTCATTATCATCAAGCTGGCCGACCGCCTTCATAATGCCCGCACCTTTGGCTATCTGCCCGATGAAAAGCGGCGGATCAAAGCCCTGGAGACCATGGAGGTCTATGCGCCCCTGGCCCACCGCCTGGGCATCAACAACGTCAAGGAGGAGCTGGAGGACATCTCCCTGCGCTACCTGGACCCCATAGCCTGCAACGAGATTGAAGAACAGCTGGCTATGCGCAAGGATGAGCGGGAAGCCTTCCTCCAGCGGATTATCGCCCGCATCCAGGCCCGCCTGGACAGCGAGCATATCAAGGCCCAGATTGACGGGCGGGTCAAGAGCATCTACGGCATCTACCGCAAGGTGTATATGCAGGGCAGAAACTTCGACGAAATCTACGACGTATATGCTGTCCGTGTCATCGTGGACACCAGCTATGAGTGTTACTCGGTGCTGGGCATCATGCACGACGAGTTTACCCCGATTCCAAAGCGATTTAAGGATTACATCTCCACCCCGAAGGCGAATATGTACCAGTCGCTGCACACCACCGTGCTGGATAAAGAGGGCGGTATCCCGTTTGAAATCCAAATCAGGACCTGGGAGATGCACTATACAGCTGAGTACGGTATCGCAGCCCACTGGAAGTACAAGGCAGGCATCGAGAAAAAGGACAAGCTGGAGGAGCGTCTGGCATGGGTCAGACAGCTGCTGGAGGTGCAGCAGGATTCCGGCGATGCGCAGGACATCGTGCGCTCCATCAAGTCGGACATCGCACCGGAGGAATGCTTTGTCTTTACGCCAAAGGGGGATGTCATCAATCTGCCGACCGGATCGACCGTCATCGACTTTGCCTATGCCATCCACTCGGAGGTCGGCAACCGCATGACCGGAGCCAAGGTGGACGGCAGGAT
>JAEXZK010000041.1 GCA_023451415.1 Bacillota bacterium
CCACAGTACGGTGCAGCGGCACTGTGCGTACGGAATCTTCCTATGACTTGGTGTCGGCAGGAATATATCAGGTGGCCGAAACCTATGGTCAGGCCGGGGATAATGTGGAGGAGGGGGAAGTCCTGGCCTTGCTCAAAAGTATGGATGGGGAAGCCTTTTTTGTACGCCAGGCACAGGATGCTCAGGCGGATTATTCGCAGCAGCTGGCCGGGCTGGCGGGGCAGTATGGAATGAGCGCGGCTCAGCTGGAATCGCTGGCCAAGGCCCCGGAGGAAGCGGCAACCCAGCAGGTATTGGCTGGGCAGGAAGAAACCATCCAGGTCAGAGCGCCCATCTCCGGTATATTGACCGCCGATTTGCCCGCTTCTGGCACAGCGGTCACTCAGGGGATGGTGCTTTGCCGTGTACAAAGCGATTCCTATCTGGTTACGGCAAAACTGGGGGAACGCGACGTGGATGAAGTGACGGTGGGCGATCAAGTGACTATCACAGGGGAGGGCCTTGGCGGCATTGTGTGCAGGGGAGTGGTGGAAAAAATTTATCCCACGGCCAAACAGGTTCTGGGAAGCGCCGCTTATGAAACTGTGGTGGAGGCAGACATCAGGATTACCGATATTCCCGAAAAAATAAAGCCGGGATACAGTGTAAAGGTAAATATATTTACAGATTCGGAAAAGCAGCTTGTGACACTGCCTTACGAGGCTGTTGGCCAGGATGAAAACAACCGGGAATATGTGTATGTTACCGGCAGCGGCGGCCGGCTGGAGAAGAGATTGGTAACCACCGGGCTGGAGCTGGCGGATGGGGTGGAGATCCTGGAGGGCTTAGGGCCGGATGAAGCTGTGGCTGTCCTGGGAAATGTCCAGGAGCCGGAGAAGAAAAAAATTTATCTTCTAAAAGAGGAATGAGGCTTGTGGAGATCTTAAAATATGCCTGTCAGAACCTGATCCGCAAGCGGATGCAGATGATGCTTACCGTCTGCGGGATTGCCATAGGAGTGTACTCCGTCCTGCTCATTGCTTCCATCGGACGCACCGGGCAGGAGATCATCGACCATGAGCTGCAAAAGCTCGGGTTTGACTGCATCACTGTTTCCGCTACGGATAAGACGCTCGGTCAATTGGATGAAAAAGCTCTGATGACCATTCAGGGGATGGAGGAGGTGGCGCTTGCGGCTCCGCTGACCACTTCTTTTGGCCAGGTGATCATGCGGGAGTACATCGGCGACGCACTGGTCTGCGGCATTGATGAAAATGCCGTGGGGATCATGGAGATCACATTAAAAAGCGGCAGGCTTCTGCGCAGAAGCGACGTATCGTCCTTGGCAAGTGTCTGTCTGGTGGATGATAAGATGGCCCAGGCCTACTACAAACGGGACAACATTGTGGGCAAGCAGCTTACCCTGACTGTTGATGGGGTAACGCAGGAGCTGGAGGTAGTGGGTGTAGTCAGCTCCGACCAGAGCGCCCTGAAAAATCTGATGGGGGACTACGTTCCCGCCTTTGTCTATATTCCTTATACGACTTACCAGGAGTTTTCCAAAGAAGACACGGTGGATCAGGTATTTGTGCGTGTACGCGAGGAAGAAAGCACCCAGGCCGCAGGCGAGGCCATCGCCGGACGACTGAGCCTTGCGGCAGGCTATACCAACCTGTATCACTTTGAGGATCTTGCAGTGCAAAAGGATCGGATTAACAGCATCATCCAGTCTGTAACCGTTATACTTGCGGCCATCGGAGCGGTTTCCCTGGTGGTATCCGGGCTCAGCATTATGACCATTATGATCGTTTCCGTCCGGGACAGAACCAGAGAAATTGGAATCAAAAAAGCAATTGGGGCCAGAGAGAGGGATATTTTGGCGGAATTTTTGGCAGAGTCGCTGATGATGGCAGTTTTGGGAAGTGGGATTGGCGCCATGGCCTGTGCGGCTACCGCGCTTGTCATCCAATGGATCACAAAAATCACCTTTGTCCTGGATTTTGAACTCTTTCTGGGAGTTGTCTTGTTTTCCTCTGCTGTGGGTGTTATATTTGGAGTATATCCTGCGAAGCTGGCCTCCAAACTGAGGCCGGTAGATGCCCTGCGGTATGAATAACCCCCAATAATCCCCAAAGCGAGGAGGCTTTTATGCGTATGCGCCCCCTGTCTTGCCCTGACATTCCCGAAGCCCGGGTGCGGCTTTGTGCGGTATCTGAGGAGGTGCCGGAGGTGATCGCCGCCCTGAAAAAGAAGGGGATAGAGGTTGTTGCAGTTCCGTCCGCCCCTTGTCTGCCGGGGCCGGTCGCTTCTCATGCTGATATGCAGCTGAGGACACTCCCAGGTGGAAGGGCACTGGTAATTCCCGGATTCAAACAAAAAGAACGTTTGTGCGAAAAGGGGATAGAGGCGGTAGAAATTTGGGAATCCCCCCAAAAGGAGTATCCCAAAGATATTCTCCTCAACAGCTTGCTGCTGGGAGAATCCTGCTATGGTTTGGAGAAGGGGCTGGCCGCGGAGCTGAAGGCATACTGCGCCAGTGCCGGGATAGAACTGGTGAACTGTGCCCAGGGATATGCCCGGTGCTCCGTTGCGGTGGCGGGGCCCGGCCTGGCCATTACTGCGGACCGGGCCTTATACCGGCTGTTATGCCAAAGAGGGGTACAATG
>JAEXZK010000056.1 GCA_023451415.1 Bacillota bacterium
CCCCATCGACGTGCGGATCATCTCCGCCACCAACCGGCCCCTGGAGGAGATGATGGCCCAGGGCAGATTCCGGGAAGACCTGTTCTTCCGCCTGGATGTGCTGCGGGTCAGCATCCCCTCCCTGGATGAACGTCAGGGGGACATTCCCCTCCTGGTGCGGGCATATTTCCAGAACCGCCTGGATGGGGCGCAGATCACCGAAGGGGCCTGCCGCGCCCTTGAAAAATACCATTGGCACGGCAACATACGGCATCTGTTCAATGTCTGCGAGCGGCTGTCGGTGCTCTGCGGAGACCGCCCCGTCAACGAGGAGGACGTCCGTTCCGTCATGGCTGGGCAGCCGGGCAATCTGGCTTATGTACCGCCCTCCAAGCTGCCGCCGGATGACCCGGAACGGGAAGCCATCCTCCAGGCGCTGGAGCAGTGCCGCTACAACCGCACCCAGGCCGCCCAGGCGCTGGGGATCAACCGCTCCACCCTGTGGCGGAAAATGAAGGATTACGGCCTGTGATACCGGCGGACCCGGGCTCCGGAAGTTTATTTCTTCCGGAGCTCCGCCATTTCCGCCATCTTCTGTCCCAGGACGTCTATGTCGATCTTCTCGCCCTTCATCAGTGCGTGCTTCACATAGCCCAGCACCGGCCACTCGGCGGCCGCCATCTTGCGGCACACCTCAGGCAGCCGGGGGACGATCTCCTCCGGCAGGATGACCACGCCCTCCTGGTCGCAGAACAGCAGGTCCCCGGGGTTGACGGTGACGCCGTCCATGTTCACCGGGCAGTTGTAATCCAGCATGTGGATGTAGCCATGGGAGCACAGGACGCCGGATGCAAAGCACCCAAAGTCCATGGGCTCGATCTCTTTTACATCCCGGACACCACCGTTGGTCACGATGGCCCTGCTCCCCACCGCCTGGTGGATGTGAGCCATCACATCCCCCCACATGGCGGCCTTATGGGGGACGTCCACGTCCTCAATGACGGCGATGCCCGGACGGGGCGAGCCCTGGAGGTAGCGGTAATATTCCACCATGGATTTGGCTTCGTCGGGGGCTGCCGGGGCCTGCGTGGTCATCCTGGCTGTGGTGGCATAGCCAATATAGGGCTTGCCCCGGTTGATCATGCATTTGATGGAGCCCGGGAGAAAGCCTTCCAGCCGCGACCGCACACCAAACCATTCGATGGCGTTGCAGAGGGTGGCGGAATCAAAGCTCTCAAGCTCATGGATCTGTTCCATTGTGATCATGTTCTTTCCCTCTTTTCTCCTATTGCAGTCCAAACTTATTTCAGGCTCAGCCCCTGGATGGTAAAGACGCCGGTGGAGGGATAGTTGGCGGACTCGCCCAGAGCCTCCTCCACACGGATGACCTCGTTCCACTTGACGGTGCGCTCGCTGCGGGCGGCGGAGCCCACCTTCAGCTGGCCGGCCTTGCTGGCAATGGCCAGGTGTACGATGGTGACGTCCTCGGTTTCGCCGCTGCGGGCGGAGACAACAGGCAGGTAACCGTGCTTCTGGGTGTATTCAATGGCCTCCATGGTCTCGGTGATGGAGCCGATCTGGTTCATCTTGATGAGGACCGAGTTGGCGGCCCCCATCTCCACACCCTTCTTGATGCGGTCGATGTTGGTGGTAAACAGGTCATCGCCGATGAGCTGGATGCGCTTGCCCAGGCGCTGGGTCAGCAGGCGGGTGCCCTCCCAGTCCAGCTCGCTGGAGCCGTCCTCGATGGAAATGATGGGGTATTTTTCCACCCACTGGCAGAGCATATCCACAAACTCCTCCCGGGTCAGCTCCCGGCCCTCCAGGGCCAGGACGTAGGTGCCCTTCTCCTTGTTGTAGAACTCGCTGGAGGCGATGTCCAGAGCGATGCCCAGGTCCACGCCGGGCTCGTAGCCGGCAAGCTTGATGCTCTCGGTGAGGAGCTGGAGGCCCTCCTCGTTGCTCCTAAAGTCGGTGGGCCAGAAGCCGCCCTCGTCCGCAATGGACAGGGGCTTGCCCGCCTTCTGGAATACCTTCTTGGCGGCGTTGTAGACATGGACCACCATCTCATAGCCCTTGGCAAAGGTCTTTGCGCTCATGGGGATGACCAGGAAGTCCTGGATATCGATGGCCCCAGCGGCATGGGCGCCGCCGCCGATGATCTGCACCATGGGCACGGGGATGGTGTTGGCCAGGGCGCCGCCCAGGTAGCGGTAGAGGGGGACGCCGTAGTAGTTGGCGCCGGCCCAGCAGGCGGCCATGGAGCATCCCAGGATGGCGTTGGCTCCCAGGTTCTGCTTATTGGGGGTGCCGTCCATGGCGATCATCTTGCGGTCGATGGCCTGCTGGTCGGTGACGTCCATCCCGATGAGGGCGGGGCCCAGGATATTGTTGACGTTGCTGACGGCCTGATCGACGCCCTTACCGCCGAAGCGGTCGCCGCCGTCCCGCAGCTCCAGGGCTTCAAACATGCCGGTGGACGCGCCGGAGGGGACGATCCCCCGGCCCATGACGCCGTTTTCCAGGATAATATCCACTTCCACAGTGGGGTTGGCGCGGGAATCGTAAATCTGTCTGGCTTTAACTTCCTTGATGGCAGAAGGCTTCATGCTCTGTTCCTCTCTTTGCTGTTTCGTATATTTTTATCTAATTATATCATTTGTAATTTAATTACCGGCCCAGGTTTTTCTCCAGCAGGGCGATAAACTCCTCGTAGGTGCGGACATCCTCTTCAATGGCCTGTATGGCGGTGCGGCGGATGATCTCCTTGTCCCCCTCCTCAGTAATATACTCGGCAGGGGATTTGCCGTCCACCCGGGCCAGGAACAGGAAGGCCAGGGTCCGCACGGTGTCGGACTCCATCTTCTCCCGGGGCAGGCAGGTGAGGCGGTCAAAATAGATTTTCAGCATGTACCGGAGCATCTCTATATAAGCGCCGCCATATTGCTTGTTCTTCACGGTCTTGAGGAGGAAGTGATTGGAGAAAAAGGCCAGGTCAAAACAGGGATGGCCGTAGTAGGCCACTTCCAGGTCCAGGATGCAGATGCCCCGCCCGTCCACCAGGATGTTCTTGGGGCTGTAATCGCCGTGGATCAGGGCGATCTTTTCGCCCATGAGGAAATCGATGACCTCCCTGGAGGCGTCCTCCAGCTGGGGGTGCTTCTCCACCACCCGCTGGATATAGGGGCTGATGCGCAGGCTGTAGAAGAAGCTGCCGTCGGCAAAGGTGCCAGCCACCTTGGAGTCCCCGGCGGTGCCGTTGTGGATGGTGGACAGGGCCTCGATGGCGGCGCGGGCCACCTCAAAGTCCAGCAGGCCCTCCATCAGGTGGGTCTTCCACATGGGGCAGTCCTCGGGGGCCGCCTCCCGGATCATGATGTAGTTCTCCGCATCGTAGCTGATGGGCGCGGGGGTGGCGGTGGGCACCAGGCGGGCGTAGACATCCAGGGCCTCCTTCTCGATGATCATGCGGCTCTGGTCGCTTTCCCAGGTATCCGCCACCTTCAGCTGGGCCAGGGCCTGCTTGACGATGACAGTCGTGGAGCCGTCGGAGGCCAGGGCCACCGTGGCGGAAACGCCGCCGGTAAAGTACCTCAGATAAAGGTCCTTTGTGCTGGGGAACACTTTGTGCTCCTCCAAATACCGGAGGAGCTGCTCCTTCTGCGCGATATCGGTCATTTCTGTTCCTTCTTCCGTCTTATTTTTTACATGTATCATCATAGCGGGCCTTTGACAAAAAATAAACCGGAAATCCAAGGCGAAATTTTCATATTTTCTCAATTCAGGTCTCAAAAAAGTTGCACTTTGCACTCTTAGCGAAAATTAGCCCCTTGTTATTTGGCGCTTTCTATAATAAAATAGGGTCTAGAAAGAGTTTCCAGCCAAACTGCCGGTGAAGAAAGGAGGCCGCCGATGCTGCTCAAGGAATTCCCCCTTCAAGAGCTCGTCATGGGGTATGCCTCCCTCTTCGGCGTGCATATCCTTATCACGGACAACGACCGCAACGCCGCCTTTTCTTCCCTTTCCTCCTCCGACTTCCGGGGGGACACCCAGGGCTACCAGCACCGGTTTACCCCTCTGCGCCGGGAAGGCCAGGTGGTGGGGATGCTGCTGGTGGCCTCCCCCGGCGGCGGCCGGCTGGAGGAGATTTCCCAGGTGGTGGCCATGGCGGTTGAGGCTGTGCTTGCCGCCGCAGAGGCCCGAAGCGGCCCCGACCCCGCTTCCCTTCCCCGGGAAGCCTACGGCGCGCACCTGGTCCAAGCGCTGCTGGAGGGGTCCCGCAGCCGGGAGGACATCCTGGCCCTGGCCCACCGGGCCGAGCTGGACGAGGCCCTCCTCCGTTCCACCATTTGTATCGAACTGGACTACAAGATCAATCACTATTTCAACATTAATCTCAATTTGGGGTATGTCTCCCTCCTGGAAAACCTCCGGGCCGAGATCCTGGAAAAGCTCCGCCGCAACAAATATCTCAACACCCAGGATTTCTTCGGCTTCTATGGCACCGACCGGCTGGTCATCTCCAAGTCTTTCCTCCCCGGGGCGGACAGCTCCCGCATCTACCTGGCCCTGGACCGCATCTGCCATCAGATCTTGGAGGATCTCTCCCAGTTCCAGCTGCTGGAAGCCCGGATGGCCTACGGCAATCTGTACGGAGACCTGTTCAGCGTCAGAAAAAGCTACGACGAGGCTCAAGAGATCCTCACCCTGGGCAAGCTCCAGGA
>JAEXZK010000067.1 GCA_023451415.1 Bacillota bacterium
CCGCGGACTCCGCCGCCCAAAGCGACCTGGCCTATGTTCAGGACAAGGGCACCCTTGTGGTGGGCATTACAGACTTTGCGCCCATGGATTATCAGGACGCCAGCGGCGATTGGATCGGTTTTGACGCTGATATGGCCAAGGCCTTTGCCGAGAACCTGGGGGTCGAGGTGCAGTTCCAGATCATCGACTGGGACAATAAGGTCATGGAGCTGGACGGAAAGACCATCGACGTGGTGTGGAACGGGATGACCCTCACCGACGAGGTGAAGAGCGCCATGGCTTGCTCCAACGCTTATTGCAACAACGCCCAGGTGGTCATCGTTCCCGCCGATCAGGCTGACCAGTACCAGACGGTGGACAGCGTGAAGGCTCTGTCCTTTGCCGTGGAGGCCGGGTCTGCCGGCAAGGAGCAGGTGGAGGCTCTGGGGGCCGATTTTACAGAGGTACAGGACCAGGCAACCACTCTTCTGGAGGTCAAATCCGGCACCGTGGACGCCGCCGTCATTGACTCCCTTATGGCTGCCGCCATGGTGGGCGAAGGCACCAGCTACGGGGACCTGACCTACACCGTGGGCCTCAACAGTGAAGAATACGGCGTGGGCTTCCGCAAGGGGAGCGACCTGGCGGAGGAGCTCAATAAGTTCTTCAAAGCCTCCTACGAGGACGGCTCCATGATGAAGATTGCTGAAACCTACGGCGTCCAGGCAGCTGTTATCCCTCAGAAGTAAAAAGACTGCCGAAACCGTCGAGAGCAGGGGGCCGGAGCCCTCTGCTCTCAGCTGTCTTTTTGAATCTCATCAAGGAGGACGGATATGTTTATAACTGTGGTGGGGGCGCTTAACGAGGGCTTCCTCCAGACGCTGAAGCTGTTTGCCGTCACACTGGTGGGGGCCGTTCCCCTGGGGCTGGTGGTTTCCTTTGGCTCCATGAGCCGCTTTACCCCGCTCCGCTGGGCAACCAAGACGCTGGTCTGGGTCATCCGGGGCACGCCCCTGATGCTCCAGCTGATCATCCTGTTTTATGTGCCGGGTATGGTGCTGCCCGGCGGCAGCCCCTGGCCGTCGGGAGAGCCCGGGCGTTTTTTGGCGTCCGCCGCGGCTTTTATTCTCAACTATGCCTGCTACTTTTCGGAGATCTACCGGGGCGGCATCCAGGGGGTCCCCGCAGGGCAGAGAGAGGCCGGGCAGGTGCTGGGCATGACCAACCGGCAGATATTCTTCAAGATCACCCTGCTGCAAATGGTCAAGCGGATCGTTCCGCCCATGTCCAATGAGATCATCACCCTGGTCAAGGACACCTCCATCGCCAGGATCATCTCCCTCCAGGAGGTCATCTGGGCGGGGTACTCCTTCCTCAAGGGCTCCCACGGCTATTCCGGCCTGCTGTGGCCGCTGTTCTTTACCGGTGTGTACTACCTGGCCTTCACCGGGGTGCTGACCCTGCTGTTGGGCAGGCTGGAGAAGAAGCTGGATTATTTTAAAGGGTAAGGAGGGTCCGGAATGTCCATATTGCAGGTGCGGCAAATAGAAAAACACTTTGGAGACACCCAGGTCCTCCGGGATATCAGCTTTACCCTGGACCAGGGGCAGTCCCTGGCCATTATCGGCTCTTCCGGCAGCGGAAAAACCACCCTGCTGCGGTGCCTCAACTTTTTGGAACGGCCGGACGGCGGCACCATCACCGTAAGGGATCAGCTCCTGTTTGACGCCGCCGACCCCGCCACCCAGAGCGACGAGCAGATCCGCCGCAAGAGGCTCCACTTTGGCCTGGTGTTCCAGAACTTTAACCTTTTCCCCCAGTACACCGCACTGGAGAACGTGATGCTGGCCAGCCAGCTGCTGGCCAAGGAGCAGCCGGATTTTCAGGCCAACAGGAGGGCCATTCTGGAGGAGATACGGGGCGGCGCCATGGATCTCCTCACCCAGGTGGGTTTGGGAAACAGGATGGAAAATTATCCCCACCAGCTTTCCGGCGGCCAGCAGCAGCGGGTAGCCATTGCACGGGCACTGGCGCTTTCCCCCGATATTTTGTGCTTTGACGAGCCCACCTCGGCCCTGGACCCGGAGCTCACCGGAGAGGTGCTCCGGATGATCCGCTCCCTGGCGGAGCGGGACACTACCATGATCATCGTCACCCACGAGATGGACTTTGCCCGGGAGGTGGCCGACCAGATCATCTTTATGGACGAGGGGGTCATTATGGAGCAGGGGACGCCCGAGCAGGTGATCGGCAGCCCCAGGGAAGAGCGGACCAGACAGTTTTTGTCCCATTTTTCCAAGGGGTAAGGCTATCTTCGGTTTTCCCTCCCGAAAAGCTCCAAAGGACCTGCGGCGAGGGAAAACCGGGGCCGGCGAGACCACAGGGTGCGGGCGTCATCCCGCCCGTCAAACCCGAGAACGAAGCCCAGCGCCGGTTTTGGCCGCTGGCGGGCGAGTATCCCTTTGTCCATGGAGGGTATCTCTTGACAAAGACACTCCGGCGTGGTATTGTATTCTCAAACTCAATGATTGCTCCCAAAGACTGTGAAGAGGAGTAGTAAGCAGGCGCCCCAGGGCGCAGAGAGCGGCCGGTGGTGGAAGTGCCGTGCCTGGAGCCTGCCCAAGTAGCCTCGGAGTCGCGGACCCAACGGGGAAGGCCCTTCCCTCAGTAGGCTCCGACGTG
>JAEXZK010000076.1 GCA_023451415.1 Bacillota bacterium
CTTCTGCGGCGGTGCTTCCCCCTTGGAAGCGTCCGCCGGCGTTCCTGCCCCGCAAGAAGCCGCAAACAGGCCCAGGGCCAGGACCGCCAGCAAACTCAACGCCCGTTTTCCCATTTTCCGCTCCTCCTATAGTATAATCTCCCGGCCGGCGCAGCATGCGTCCGGGCCGCTTTGAGAAAAAAGGTTCCGCCAATCCGGTTCCTCCCAAGGAATACCGGAACACGCAATGAGGCTCCTGAAGTCCGGAGGCAGAGGGGCTGTGACCTCCACCCTCTCTCCGGTGATGGGATGGGGGAAGGCCACCCAGGCACAGTGCAGGGCCTGCCGGGGGATATCCGGGCTGGGACGCCCATAAAGCCCGTCCCCCACCAGCGGCCAGCCTTTGTAGGACATATGGACCCGGATCTGATGGGTGCGCCCTGTAAGGAGCCGGAAGGCGGCGACACTCCTGCCGCCCCCCGTTCCCAGGACCCGGTAGCAGGTCACCGCACGCTGGCCGTCGGGAGTGACCACACGGCGGGGCTCCATGGGCACCTCCCGCTCCATGGGCAGGTCAACGATCCCCTCTTCCGGAGAGGGTGTTCCTTCCATCACAGCGATGTACCGCTTCTCCACCGCCTTCCACAGCTTGCCCGCCGCCAGCTGGTTCCGGGCCGCCACCACCACCCCGGTGGTATCCTTATCCAGCCGGTTGATAGGCCGGAAAGGGGCCGGAAGGCCGGTGCGGGCGCAATGGGCGGCGTAGACTCCGTCCAGAGTCCCATAAATATGCCCGCCGGACTGGTGGCATGGCATGTCAGCGGGTTTGTTGTAAACAATAACGTCCTCATCCTCATAAAGGATAGGCACCGGAATATCACAGAGAGGGATACGCTTAACCGGCTGGGGCAGGTTCACCTGGAGGGTATCCCCTTCCCGGAGGAGGTCCACCGTGCGGGTGTGGGAACCGTTTTGGAGCATCCCGTCGGGAAGCTTTTTCAGGGCAATGATGACCCTCTGGGACACTCCCCTGCTTTTGAGGAACCTTTCCACGGTCCAACCGGCTTCCGCCCCGGTGATGCGATAGTCTATGGTGCGCAAAAATTCCCCTCCCTGCTTTGCCATCCCAATAGGGCTGCCGCCAAAGCCACGCCTGAAAGGCTCCGCCGCTTTGCCCCGGCATATTTCTCGAATACTCATTAAGCCGTCATTGCCCGTCTGCGTCTTTTTCGCCCCAAGTGTCTGCTCAGAGGCGGCCTCTGTCCGGCAGATCACCCTGCAAAGATGCACCAACTGCTTTGGGGTTATTGTATCACACTCCGCCTCTCCGCACAACAGAAAAAGCCCCGGAAAAGCCTATGCTCTTCCGGGGCGGTGTGAATAGGGTCAGCCCTTGCAAACCTCGACGATCCAATTATGCTCGTCGGGAAGCTTGCCGTATTGGATGCCGGTCATGGTGTCGTAAAGGCGCTGGGTGATGGGGCCGATCTTGCCGCCGCCGATGTTCATCACCTTGTCCCCCCACTTCAGCTCGCCGATGGGCGAAACCACAGCCGCAGTACCGGTGCCGAAAGCCTCATCCAGCTTGCCCGCGTCGCTGGCATCAGCCAGCTCCTGGGCGGTGATCCGCCGCTCAGTGACGGGGATCCCCCAGGACTTGAGCAGCTCGATGGAGGATTTGCGGGTAATGCCGGGGAGGATGCTGCCGGTAAGCAGCGGGGTGACCACCTCGCCGTCGATGACAAAGAAGACGTTCATGGCGCCAACTTCTTCGATATACTTCCGCTCCACGCCGTCCAGCCACAGCACCTGGCTGTAACCCTGCTCATGGGCCTCCACCTGGGCCAGCAGGGAGGCGGCATAGTTGCCGCCGGTCTTGGCTGCGCCGGTGCCGCCCCGGACGGCCCGGACATACTGGTTCTCCACATAGATGCGGACAGGGGCCAGGCCGGACTCGTAATAGGCGCCGGAAGGGGAAACGATGATGATAAAATAATATTCGTCCGCGGCCTTGACGCCCAGGAAGTCGTCATTGGCCACAATGAAGGGACGGATGTACAGAGAGGTGCCTTCCCAGCGGGGGACCCAGTCCTTGTCCAGCTCCACCAGACGCTTGACGGCTTCTACACACAGCTCCTCGTCGATGGCGGGGATGGCCAGCCGCTCGTTGGAGCTATTGAGGCGCTTGAAGTTCTGGTCGGGGCGGAAGAGGCGGATAACGCCGTCCACGCCGTAGTATGCCTTCATCCCCTCAAAGACGGTCTGCCCGTAATGGAGGCAGGAGGAGGCGGGGCTCAGGCTGATGGGGCCGTAAGGGACGATGCGGGCGTCGTGCCAGCCCTGGCCGGTGGTATAGTTCATGATGAACATGTGATCGGTAAACACCTTACCGAAGCCCAGCTTGGATGCCTCCGTCGGTTTTGCCTTGGGGGCGGGATTTTTTGTCACAGAGATTTCCTGCATGGTGATGGTTCCCCTTCCTTTGCGGTGATATTCACTATATTTTAGCACTTTACAGCATCATATGCAAGGGGGCCGCCGGCAGTCCGGCAGCCCCAAAAGCCGCTTTCTGGTTTTAGTAGGCGACGCCCTGCCACTTCATGGCGTCCGCCACCTTCATGAAGCCCGCGATGTTGGCGCCCATGACCAGGTTGCCCTCTTCGCCAAACTCCTTGGAGGCGTTATAGGCGTTGTGGAAGATGTTCACCATGATGTCGTGGAGCTTGCTGTCCACTTCCTCAAAGGTCCAGCTGTAGCGGGCGGCATTCTGGCACATCTCCAGGCCGCTGACCGCCACGCCGCCGGCGTTGGCAGCCTTGGCAGGGGCAAACAGGATGCCCGCAGCCTGGAACTTGGCAACAGCCTCGGGGGTGCTGGGCATATTGGCGCCCTCGGACACAGCCATGACGCCGTTCTTGATGAGCATCTCCGCGCCTTCGCCGTCCAGCTCGTTCTGGGTGGCACAGGGCAGGGCGATGTCGCACTTGACGCTCCAGATGCCCCGGCAGCCCTCAATATATTTGGCGGAGGGCACACGGGCGGGATACTCTTTGATGCGGCCCCGCTCCACTTCCTTCAGCTGCTTCATGGCAGCCAGGTCGATGCCCTTCTCATCCACCACATAGCCGGCGGAGTCGGACATGGCGATAACGGCAGCGCCCAGCTCGGCAGCCTTTTCCGCCGCGTAAATGGCCACGTTGCCGGAACCGGAAATGACCACCTTCTTGCCTTTGAAGCTGTCCTTCTTCATGCAGGAAAGCATCTCCTGGGTCAGGTAGCACAGACCGTAGCCGGTGGCCTGGGTGCGTCCCAGAGAGCCGCCGTAGCTCAGGCCCTTGCCGGTGAGGACACTGGCGGTGTCGTTGGCCAGGCGCTTGTACTGGCCGTACATGTAGCCGATCTCCCGGGCGCCCACGCCGATGTCCCCGGCGGGCACGTCGGTGTTGGGGCCGATGTGCTTATAGAGCTCGGTCATAAAGCTTTGGCAGAAGCGCATGATCTCCCCCTCGCTCTTGCCCTTGGGGTCAAAGTCGCTGCCGCCCTTGCCGCCGCCCATGGGCAGGCCGGTGAGGCTGTTTTTAAAGGTCTGCTCAAAGCCCAGGAACTTGATGACAGATGCATTTACTGTGGGATGGAGGCGCAGGCCGCCCTTGTAGGGGCCGATGGCGGAGTTAAACTGGACGCGGTAGCCGCGGTTTACCTGTACCTTGCCGGCGTCATCCACCCAGGACACCCGGAACTGAATAAAGCGTTCGGGCTCCACGATGCGGTCTATGATACCCGCCTCGACGATGTCGGGGCGTTTGGCCACCACAGGCTCAAAGGATTCCAGGACCTCTTTGACAGCCTGGATAAACTCCGGCTCGCCGGCATTGCGCTGGCACACCTTGTCAAAGACACCCTGGAGATAACTGCTCTTGAATTCCATATAGATTTCCTCCTTACTGAATGCGCGCCTGAATCTAAGCGTTGACATTGACTTTATTATACTGTGCTGTTAAAGCGCTTACAACACTTTTTCTGCCAAAAAACTAATTTTTTCTGGCGGTCATCCTTGTTGTATCTGCCAAGAAAAAATGCTATAATGAGCGGGTAGCCACCGTTTTCCCCTTTTATTTGTCATTATCAT
>JAEXZK010000087.1 GCA_023451415.1 Bacillota bacterium
CGCCCACGGCGCAGAGGCTGTTGTGGCAGTTGGTCATGACATAGGGGACCGGGAACCTGGTGAGCCCGCTGGCCTTGGCGGTCTGGATAATCCCCACATAGGTGATATCGTGAGAGATGAGACTGTCAAACTTGATGTGCAGTCCGCCGGCGTCCTGAGACTGGCTATGACGTTCCAGGATGGAATAAGCCATGGTCTTTTTGCGGCCTTCCTCGGGGATGGGGGTTCCGGCGGGAGCAGCGGCGGGCCTGCCGCTCATCCAGCGGACTCCCTGGTGGGTGAGTGTGATCATCGTCAGCCTTCTTTCTTGTTTTATTGGGACAAGCTCTGCCGGTAAACTTTGCGCTGCTAAAGCGGTGATATGAATTCAGTATATCATAGATTTGAGATTACGCAACTAAAAAATGAGAAAAAATGCAGGAATTTTAAAACTCCTTGCAATGTGAATCAAAACCAGGGCTGCAAGGGCCTTGCAGCTGGGTAACTTGCACAAGAAATGCAAGAAAAAAATTTTCTCTTGCATATTGCAGCGGCACCCGCTATAATATCAATAACAATTCCAGCCTGCCGCGCATCGTCCTCAAAATCTCATGCACACCAGGGCGGGCTGCGCAACGCCAAACCTGATGGGAAAGGGATGAAACAGACAATGGAACCAAGGTTTTCGGATGAATATATGAAGCTTCTTGACCGCAATATTATGCAGGCATATCAGATAGACGACGCCTGCTTCGACAATCCTCACATCAAGCGCGGGCTGCGCAACAGCGACGGCACCGGCGTCCTGGCCGGAGTGACAAAAGTGGGCAGCGTACAGGGCTATGTGATGGAAGAAGGGGTCCGGGTCCCTATGCCGGGGCACCTGTATTACCGCGGCATCGACGTTCTGGACATTGTGGAGGACCACGCAAGGGTCGGAAGCTTCGGCTTTGAGGAAGTGGCCTATCTGCTCCTCATGGGCAAGCTGCCGGACCGCAGGGAGTTTGCCGCCTTTGACCGCGTCCTTTCCCACGCCCGGACGCTTCCCGACAGCTTTACCGAAGACATGATCATCAAAGCTCCCAGCAAAAACATCATGAACAAGCTTTCCCGCAGCGTTTTGGCCCTCTATTCCTATGACGACAACCCCGACGACACCTCCTCCGAAAACCTGCTGAGGCAGTCTGTGGAGCTGATCGGGCGCTTTCCCGTGATCGTGGCCAACGCCTATGCGGTCAAACGCCACTATTTTGACGGCAAATCTTTGTACCTCCACAATCCCCGGGAGTCCCTTTCCGTGGCCGAAAACTTCCTGCGGATGCTCCGGATGGACAAAAGCTATACCCCGGAGGAGGCGCATCTCCTGGACCTGATGCTCATCCTCCATGCAGAGCACGGCGGCGGCAATAACTCCGCCTTTGTCTGCCGGGCCCTCTCTTCCACCGGTACAGACACCTACAGCGCCATAGCCGGCGCGGTGGGCTCGCTGAAGGGCCCCCTCCACGGCGGCGCCAACGCCAAGGTTATGGAAATGTTCCAATATATCAAGGAAAACGCCGGCAGTCCCGGGGACAAAGGCGCGCTCCAGAACTATCTGAAGCGGCTGTTGGACGGGGATGCAGGGGACCGGTCCGGAAAAATCTACGGCCTGGGCCACGCGGTCTACACCGTATCGGACCCCCGTGCGGTGCTGCTCAAGCGTTATGCAAAAACCATGGCGGAGCAAAAGGGCTTCCTGGCGGACTTTGAGCTGATGGAAGCCGTGGAAGAGCTGGGCATCCCTCTGCTCATGGAGCGGAAGAAGAAGGACGTGCCCGTCTGCGCCAACGTGGATATGTACTCCGGGCTTGTTTACAGCATGCTGGGCATCCCCCAGGAGCTGTATACCCCTCTCTTTGCCATCGCCCGCATCGCCGGATGGTGCGCCCACCGGATGGAAGAGATTCTCACCTGCCGCAAAATTATGCGTCCCGCCTACCGCGCGGCGGTGCGGAAGGTGCCTTACATCCCCATGGATCAGCGGGACTGGGATACGCAGGATTAGCACGCAGTTCAAAAGGGCCGGGCCGCTTTAAGAAGCGGCCCGGCCCTTTTGAACTGCGTCTTTTTCCCCCTGGCGGACGATATGATAAAAGTAAGATATTGTCATAGGGGGCTTTGCTGTGGGAGATCAAGCCTGTATTCCCGCCATCTATTCCAGAAAATCAAAATTCACCGGCAAGGGCGAAAGCATTGGAAACCAAATCGAGCTTTGCAGGCAGTACATCCGCGCCTGCTATGGGGATTCCGCCGCGGAAAACGCCCTCCTGTACGAGGATGAGGGCTTTTCTGGGGGGAATCTGGAGCGGCCCAGGTTTAAGCAAATGATGAAGGACGCGCGGGCAAAAAAATTTTCCGCTGTCATTTGTTACCGGCTGGACCGCATCAGCCGCAACATTGGCGACTTTGCCAGCCTCATCGAAGAACTGAGGGACCTGGGCATCTCCTTTGTCTCCATCAAAGAGCAGTTCGACACCTCCTCCCCCATGGGCCGTGCCATGATGTACATCGCCTCGGTGTTCTCCCAGCTGGAACGGGAGACCATCGCCGAACGCATCCGGGACAACATGCATGAGCTGGCAAAAACGGGCCGGTGGCTGGGGGGCGTGACCCCCACGGGCTATGCGTCTGAAAGCATCTCCAGCATAACCATTGACGGGAAGGTCAAGAAAGCCTGTAAGCTCCGGACGGTCCCCGGGGAGGCGGATCTTGTCCGTCTGATCTTCCGAAAGTTTTTGGAGACCGGCTCCCTCACCCAAACCGAAACCTTCCTGCTCCACGGCGGATACCGCACCAAAAACGGCAAGCTGTTCACCCGGTTTGCCATCCGGGCCATCCTTGCCAACCCGGTCTATATGGAGGCGGACCGGGATGCCTACGGATATCTGGTCAAAAACGGTGTGGACCTCTTTGGGGAAAAGGAGGATTTTGACGGCTGCCACGGTGTGATGGCCTACAACCGGACCCTTCAGCAGCAGGGCCGGTCCAACCAGGACCGGGAAATGGGGGCTTGGATTGTCTCCGTGGGGAAGCATCCCGGCTTGGTGGAGGGCAGAATATGGGTGCGGGCCCAGGAGCTTTTAGCGCAGAAC
>JAEXZK010000107.1 GCA_023451415.1 Bacillota bacterium
CTCTCAAGGAGCAGGGCGCCCAGGTCATCGTCCCCTCCATGGCCTTTGGCGTGGACGACGGCCGGTACGAGGAAGAAATTTATGAGGCGGCCAAGGAGATGGGACTTCTGACCACCATGGCTTCGGAGATCACCAAGCTCTATGGCCTCACCCGGCGGACCCGCACCGCCGCCATCAACGCCAGCATCCTGCCCAAGATGCTGAACACCGCCAACTCCACGGAACGCAGCGTCCGCCAGGCCGGGGTGACGGTGCCCCTGATGATCATGCGGGGAGACGGCGGCGTCATGGAGATAAACGAAGTAAAAAAACGCCCCGTTCTCACCATGCTTTCCGGCCCTGCCGCCAGCGTCATGGGCTCCCTCATGTATCTGAGGGCCTCCAACGGCGTGTACTTTGAGGTGGGCGGGACCACCACCAACATCGGCGTCATCAAAAACGGCCGGCCCGGCATCGATTATTCCATTGTGGGCGGCCACCGTACCTATATTAATTCTCTGGACGTCCGGGTCCTGGGAGTGGCGGGAGGCAGCATGGTGCGGGCCTCAAAGACCGGCGTGGCTGACGTCGGGCCCCGCTCGGCCCACATCGCCGGCATGGACTATGCCGTTTTTACCCCGGAGGAAGAGATTGTGGACCCCCAGGTGGAGCTTTTTTCTCCCAAGGAGGGAGACCCCGCCGACTATGTGGCCATCCGGCTGGCAAGCGGCAAGCGGATCGCCATCACCAACACCTGCGCCGCCAACGTGCTGGGGCTGGTGGAAAAGCAGTACTTCTCCTACGGCAATGCCGCCGCGGCCAGGAAGGCCATGGAGCCTCTGGCCGCCTATATGGGGCTGACCGTGGAGGAAGCGGCCCGGCAGATCCTCCAGAAAAGCTATGAGAAAATCCAGCCTGTTATCGCGGGCTTTGCAGAAAAATACCGCCTGGAGCACGACCAGATCTCCCTGGTGGGCGTAGGCGGCGGCGCGGCGGCCCTGATCGGCTACTGCGCCGAAAAGATGGACCTGCGTTACAGCATCCCCGAGAACGCCGAGGTCATTTCCTCCATCGGCGTGGCCCTGGCCATGGTCCGGGACGTGGTGGAGCGGGTCATCCCCAGCCCCACCCCCGAGGATATCCGCGCCATCAAGCAGGAAGCGGTGAACAAGGCCATCGACAGCGGCGCTGTCCCGGATTCCATTGAGGTGCATGTGGAGATCGACCCCACCACCTCCAAGGTGACAGCCATCGCACTGGGTTCCAACGAGGTCAAATCCAGCGAGATGATGACGGAGTGCACCCTGGAGGAGGCCCGGGAGCTGGCCCGTGCCGATATGGGGAAGGGCGTGGAGGAGGTCTCCCTCCTGGCCCGCACCTCCAGCCTCTATGTTTTCGGCGGCAGGGGGGATGAGGACGCCCAGCCCATCCGCATCCTGGACAAAAATGGGTTCATCAAGGCGCAGCGCGGGGATGGCAAGGCTGTTGCCGCCAAGGCGGGCGACTACCAGCAGGCCGTCAAGGACCTGTGGGAAAGCCTGGCGACCTTCGGCGCCGACGGCGTCCTCCGGCCCGACTATTATGTCTGCGCCGGGGCCCGGGTCATGGACTTTGCAGGGTCCACCAGCCTCCCCAACATCCTGATGATCATGGATGTGGAACTCCAGCTGATGAACCCGGAGGATGAAGTTATCATTGTGGGAGCGAGGAACAAGCTTTGAGCATGAAGGAGATCGCGGGCCGCTTTTTGGGGATGAACCCCATGGGATCGGGCTTCAGTTCGGCCATGGCGCCCCCAGCGGTGGAGGTGCGCCCCTTGGAAGAGATGATGGGACGCCTTGCATCCCTCACCTGGGAGCAGTGGTGCCTCTACGCCTTCAGCCGGGAGCCTCTCAGGGGCCGGCTGCCCCGGGAGGAGCGCCTGGCACTGGGGCGGGAGGCCGCGGCCTGCGGCCGGGAAGCCGCCCGGCGGATGGAAGCGGAGCAGGGGATGCTTTCCCCCCGCAGGTACGCCGAAAAGCTGGGGCTTAAGGTGGAACGGCCGGAGAAGGCCAACGACGGCGGGTATGTCATTTTCGCCCAGTTTGCTCCGCCGGACACCATCCGCCTTTTCTACGATTGTATCCGCAGGGCGGAGCGCCTGCTGGCGGACCACAAGGGCCTGCCGGTGCGCCACAAGGATCAGGTCATCGATATTCTGGTGGCCCATGAGCTGTTCCATTTTATAGAAGAAAGCCAAAAGGAGCTCTACACCCAATCCAAGAAAATCCCGCTCTGGTCCCTGGGCCCGGTGAAGCACAGCTCCCGGGTGTCCTGCCTCAGCGAGATCGCCGGGATGGCCTTTGCAGGCGAGCTCTGCGGCCTGGAGTGGTCTCCCTATCTGCTGGATGTATTCCTGGTATACGGCTACAACCCCGAGGCTGCCACCCATCTGTACGAAGGCATCCTTGGGGCGGCGGGGGAGGCGCTTTCTTCCCCGGCCGAAAACGAAAGGGGATCTGAGAAATGACGGGATATGAATGCAAGCGGGCCCTGGCGGAGGGGCGTATCCTATGCGGGACACTCATCGTCTCCACCTCGCCCAAGTGGACCAAATATATTGGAAAAACCGGGCTGGACTTTGTCTTTATCGACACCGAGCATGTGGCGCTGGACAGCCAGACCCTATCCTGGATGTGCAATCTTTACGGCGCCAAGGGCCTGGCGCCGGTGGTGCGCATCCCTTCCCCGGACCCCTATCTTGCCACCAGGGTCCTGGACGGGGGATCCCATGGAATCCTGGCCCCTTACATCGAGACCCCGGAACAGGTCCGCCGCCTGGTGGGGGCCGTCCACTACAAGCCCCTGAAGGGGAGGCTGCTGGAGCAGGTCCTGGCGGGGGAGGCCGTTCTTCCCCAGGAGGTTACGGCAGAACTGGCCAAAGCCAACAAAAACAACATGCTTTTTGTTAACATTGAGAGCGTGGCCGGTATGGAAGCCCTGGATGATATTCTGGACGTCCCCGGCCTGGACGGCATCGTCATCGGCCCCAACGACCTATCCTATTCCCTGGGGCGCCCCAACGATTATGACAGCGACCAGTTTGAAGAGGCCGTGGTCTCCATCCTTAAAAAAGCGCGTGCCAAGGGCGTCGCGGCGGGCATCCACTACATGGGCGGCATTGAACGGCAGATCCAATGGGCCCGCAAGACCGGGATGAACCTGCTCTTCCATACCGGGGACATGTATATCTTCGTGGAAGAGCTGCGGAAGGACCTGCTGGCTTTCCGCCAAAGCCTGGGCCAGGCCGCCGAGGACCATGGCCCGGTGAATATCGTGATCTGAAGAAACCCTGCGGGCGCCGCCCGCGGACCAATGGAAGGGAATGACTGCCGATATGTACATGCTGGGAGTTGATGTGGGCTCCTCCTTTCTCAAATCC
>JAEXZK010000141.1 GCA_023451415.1 Bacillota bacterium
CAGTCTTTTGGGGCCTTGGTCAGGTCGCCTTCCCTGCAATACTTTCCCTGGCATTCGGCGCAGTGTGCCATTTTAAAATCCTCCTCTGTCATCCTGCATAAAAGTGTATGATAGGGTTATGATGCCAAGAGCGCTGCGAATGGTACCATTGGCCATAGATGGTATAATTGCACATTCTTTGTGGCTATTATACCCTTTGTGCCTCCTGGATGCAAATCATGCCGGAGGGAGGGCCGGCCGGGAGAAAGTTTTCCCCCGCCAGGCTGCATTCCCCGCGGCCATGGCCCACAGCCGGACGCGGTAGACGGCGGGAGGGCCATGTGCTATACTAAAGCTGAAAATCACCCTGACGGCCCTCGGGCCCGCCCGGCTGTAAATCTGCGGGCGGCGGGCAGAGGTCATCGGGCGAAAGAAAAGGGGGACGTGGGCATGACAACCGAAAAAAGAGAAGCGCCGTCTCTCAGGGAGCGGACAGCTATCCGCCTTCAGGAATCTGAAGAGCTGCCGGCTGTGGAAGGCCCTGCAGATCCAGACGCAGTCTCCAAGGTCCGCTCGCCGTGGCGCCGGTTCTTTGCCAGATATCTGGATTCTTTTATTTACTCGACGCTGTGGGGCGTCTTTTTGCTGCTTGCGTTCAATGTGAATGTCAGTGCACGCGGCACGGGAGGAGACATCCTGGACGGGATCGTCGCTTTGCTGATGATGATTTTTCTGGAGCCCGCCATGCTCTCCCTGTTCGGCACGACTCCCGGCAAATGGCTCCTGGGCCTGGGCGTCACGGGCCGCGACGGGCGCTGGCTGACTTACGGTGTCGCCCTTTCCCGTACCTGGACCATGTTTTGCCGCGGCATGGGCCTCAGCCTGCCGATATACAACCTTGTCCGGCTGTGGAAGAGCTACCGGGCGTGTGAAGAATGGGGAACTTTGGACTGGGAATATGAGTCCACCGTCACCTTAAAAGATGAAAAAGCCTGGCGCGCGGCTGCCTATGTCGGCGCATATGCCGTCCTGATCGGCATATTGGTCCTCTCAGTGATGGTGGCCGAGCTGCCCAAGAACCTGGGCGATATCACCGTGGCGGAATTCAGTGAAAATTACAACCGCCTGGCGGATTACTACGGCATCGACACGCTGAGCCACCTTGATGCGGAAGGGAAATGGGTCAAAGAGGAAAGCGCCGGATATGTAGTCAGCTTCGGCGGATACGAGGAGCCCCTCTTCCTGTTTTCTGAGGAAAACGGGATCATGACCGGGATGCATTTTTCGGCTCAGATGCAGGGAAGCAACGCCTGGGGCCCAAGCTATCAGAACGAGAGGGTATTATCCATTCTTGCCTTTGTCAGGGCGCAAAAGGGCAGCGGACTGCGCGCAGATGAAGTCAAACGCATCATCGAGGTCATCACCGAATCCCCCTTTGAGGATTTTTTCTTTTCCGTATATGGGGTCAGCATCACCTGGGACGTTGAATATTCCGGCTATATGGCTGTTCCTTCTATGGGGATGCTCTTGCCGGAGGAGGGCGCGGAAGCCAGCTGCTCCTTTTCTTTCTCTATGGAAAAACAGTGACTAAGCCAAGAAGCGCGGCTTTAATGGGCCCTTATGGGGGACTGCTACCTGCAGAATCTCTATATGCACTAAATTGATTCCGCTGTCCCCCCGCAGCTCGCAAACAGATGGCTACTGTTCTTCCGCCAACAGTCCACCATTGATAGATTGCTATTTTTCCGCCGGTTTTCCAAAGCAAAAAGACAAAGCCAAGTTATTTCTTGGCTTTGTCTTTTTGCTTTGATCCGCTCTGCGGCAAGGGCGGGCACTTCAGCGGAAGGACCGCTCCGCCCGGAGGCTGGTATAGGTTTTGGAAAACTGGCTGGGCTTAAAAATACGGTCCCGCACCATGATGGCCGCCCCTTTGACCCCGGCATAGTCCCCCAAGGCGCTGCATTTGATCTGCAGCTCCCGGGTGGCCAGGGCCGTGGAGCAGCGGTAAATTTTTTCCCGGATGGCGTTAAAAAGCAGGTCCCCCAGGTTGATAAGGCCGCCGCCAAACACTACCATAGAGGGGTTGTAAAAGTTGACCAGCTTGGCCAGCACCTCGCCGATATACAGCCCCGTCTGGTAGACGAACTCCTTGCAGGCGGTGTCCTGGGCCAGGATCCCCTCCCGCAGCGTGCGGCAGTCCACCTCTCCTCCGGCGGCCAGCCGTGCCGCCAGGAATTCCGAAGCCCCGCTTTGGGCCATCTCCCGCACCTTTCTGCGGATGGCGGCGCCGCCGGCCAGGTTCTCCAGGCAGCCCCGGTTGCCGCAGGGGCACAGGTCGTCGTTGCCCTCCACGCTGATATGGCCGATGTCCCCCGCGCAGCCGGCAGCCCCGCGGTAGATCTTCCCTTTGGAGAAAATGCCGCAGCCGATGCCGGTGCCCAGTTTGACGAAAAGGAAGTTGCCGTCGGAGTTGCCCCGTTCCATCTCATGTTCCGCCATAGCCATGATATTGACGTCATTGTCCACAAAGGTGGGCTTGTGGAAAGCCTCCTCAAAGGTCTCGCGGATGGGATAATTGCCCCAGCCCCCGTGCATCAGGGGCGGCTGAGAGGGCCTGCCTGTGGCGAACTCAATGGGCGCGGGGATACCCACGCCGATCCCCAGGATGGCGTCCAGCCCCACGTTCTTTTTTTCCAGGAGGCCCCGGGCGGTGGCGATGGCTTCCTGAAGGATGACCCGCGGCCCCCGGTTGACGTCCACATTCTCCTGGAAGGAAACCGCCAGAGGCTCTCCCACCAGGTTGCAGACGGCCACGTTAAGGCTGGTGGCGCCCACGTCCACGCTGACCACATAGCCGCAGTCCGCGTTGAAGTAGAGGCAGTGGGCATTCTTCCGTCCGCCGGAAACACCGCTGCCCTCCACCACCAGCTTCTCCTGGAGAAGGGTGTCCACATGCTGGGAAATGGTGGATTTGGAAAATCCGGTGAGCCGGGCCAGTTCCGCCCGGGTGATCCCCTCTCCAGCCATGCTGATCACGATATCCAGCACTTCGGACACCGTCAGAACATCGGCCATATTGTAATAACGTGACTGAATATTACTATCCATAGTAACTCACACCCAAGCCTCAAATTTTCTTAATAAAAAGAGCATAACATTTGGTTTTTTGAATTGCAAGGGCCGGGCTAAATCTTTGGGGCTTCCGCAGGCCAAATCACTCGGCGATATCCACCCAGGAGCCCGTCCTGCCGCTTTCCAGGAC
>JAEXZK010000223.1 GCA_023451415.1 Bacillota bacterium
ACCCATAACAGCCACAAGCGGTCAGCATAAATTGCGGCCAGAGCAGCAGGCGGCCTATTCCTGTCAATGGATCAACTTATTTTTCAGCATGGAGGTCTTTATGGATCAGCAGCAGCTCAAGCAGCGCTTTCTCACCATTTTTTCCGAAAATGTCACCCGGGAGGGCAGCGATGAACTGCTCAAATGGCTGGATGGTACGGACTTCTTTACCGCTCCGGCCAGCACCCGCTATCACTGTGCCTGCCCGTCGGGGCTTCTTCTCCACAGCCTTAACGTCTATGACGTGATGATGGAACGCCATTTTGTGGAGGGGGAGGACAGCCGGGAGAGCTTTGCCCTCTGCGCCATGCTCCATGACCTCTGCAAGGCTCAGTTCTATAAAATCTCCACCCGCAACGTCAAAAACGAGGAGACCAACCAATGGGAAAAGGTCCCCTATTACAGCGTGGAAGATTCCTTCCCTTACGGCCACGGCGAAAAGAGCGTCTATCTCATCGAACGCTTTGTCCGGCTGAAGCCCGCCGAGGCCACCGCTATCCGCTGGCACATGGGCGGCTTTGATGACTCCGTCAAGGGAGGATGCGGCGCCATCAGCCTGGCTTACGACCGCTATCCGCTGGCCGTCAAGCTTCATCTGTCCGATCTGGAGGCCACCTACCTGCGGGAAAAGGGCACCTCCGTGGTCAATAAGCGATAAAAAGAGCCCCCTGCCTGGCAGGGGGCTCTTTTTTTATCAGCTTCACAAGGCCCAATGGCCATCCCGGAAAATCTCAAGCTCGGTGCCGTCTTCCCGGACTCCCACGACGCTCAGATCGGCGGTGCCAAACATGAAGTCCACATGGGAAGCGGATTCGTTGCAGCCCTTGGCCACCCGCTCTTCCCGGGTCAGCTCCTGGCTCCCCCGCATGTTGGCGGCATAGGCGCTGCCCAGCGCCAGATGGCAGGAAGCGTTCTCATCATAAAGAGTCTCGTAGAAAAGCACGCCCGTCCGGCGGATGGGTGAATCGTAGGGCACCAGCGCCACCTCTCCCAGGCGGCGGCAGCCGGCGTCGGCCTCCAGCATCAGCTCCAGGGCCTCCCGCCCCTCCCGGGCGTCAAAGTCCACTACCTTTCCCTCATGAAAAGTAAAAGAAAAATCCCGGATCAGCGTCCCCTGGTAATTGAGGGGCATACTGCTTACCACCCGGCCCTCTGCGCGGTCCTTGTGGGGCATGGTAAAGACCTCCTCGGTGGGCATGTTGGCCTGAAAGGGATGCCCGTCGGTGAGGCGGTCGCCGCCGCCGGCCCAGAGATAGTCCTCCGCCAGGTCCAAGGTGAGGTCGGTCCCCAGGCCGCTGCGCAGACGGAGGGTGCGCACTCCGCTTTCATTAAGCTGGCGGCATCTGCCGGCCAGCCGGGCGTTGTGCTCCCGCCAGGCGGCCACCGGATCGTTCTCTCCCAGACGCATCACCTGGAAGATGGCTTCCCACAGTTTTTCCAAGGCCTCATCCTCCCCCAGACGTGGGAAAACCTTCCGGGCCCACCGGTCCGTGGGCGCGCCCACCACCGTCCACTGGTTCTGTTCCTTATCAATGAGGTCATAGAAGGGCGCTCGGGCCAGCTTCTCCGCATTGAGGACCCTGCCGGTCTTTTGGGGGTCCAGGCCCGCGTAAGCATCGGGGTCCTCCCCCACAATGTGTACAAAGCAGGCCCCCTCCTCACCATAATGAACAGACGGGCGGGTGACAAAATCGGGGATCCGGAGGAGCCGTTCCTCGGCGGTGTGCCGGAGGCGGAGACGTTTGGCCGCCTGGTCCCCGTACCGGAGGATGACGTCTCCCGCTCCCGCGGCATATCCTTCCTCCATTACCATCCGTGCAAAAACCGCTGACTCCACCGGAGACTCCACCACCATGACCTGCCCCGGGCGGACGTTGGCCCCCACCCGCACCACCAGCCGGGCATACTTCTGCAAGAGCTCTTGATTTGGCATACCTTTTCCATCCTTTACTCATCCTGTTTTCTTTAGTATAGGCAAAAAGGGGGGTGGAATCAACCGATTGCAAAAAATCCTCTGCTCCGCAGGAGGAAGCAGGGGATTTTCATTTGTGCGTTTAGCCAAAGCGGAACAGGCGCTTGCGGCTGGCAGGCGCCTTGGCCCCGGCCAGCAGGAACCGGCTGCCTGCAAAGGTGAGGGTCATCTCCGGGCACCTTTCCAGGACGGCGGCGCAGCGGCTGGGTAGCTCCTCCACGGCGGGATGGAAAGCACCCATCTGAACGGCTCCGGCAAGCACGGCCTCTTCCAGCGTCGCTCCCGCGGTGATGGCGCAGCCCCTGCCCAGGAGCTTGCCCTCCGAAGTAAAGTTGAGCGCGGTCAGGGTAAGAAATTTTTCTTTCATATCCAGATGTCCTCCATTTTTTGTAGCATGAGCCTGTGGTAGAGCGCGCCGGCCTGAACATGGATTTCCCCGGCTGCCGCCGGCGGGTCAGCTTCCTTCTGAAACCGCGCGCCCTCCGTATGGTGTCCTTTGTCTCCCTATGCTTCTATGATAGCAGAACCACTGTCCCAAAAAACTCCCAGTACCCAACCGGAAAGCAATTGATTGGACAGGCCTTGCAATTCTACTGTATGCGGCCGGCCGTCAAAAAATTCCGCATAAACATTTGTTCTCGATGGTTTTATTATAAAACAAACGTTCGTATCTTGTCAAGAACAAATTTTCGTTTTTCGACAAAAAACCTCTTTTCCGGGCTGAGGCGGGCGACCTGCACTATTCTTTTGCCGGCAGGTGTTTGCGCATGGCAGCTGCTCTATCAGCAGGCTGCCCTCAGTGTATCAGCAAGCTATTGTCCCGGCGCTTTTGGTATGGTACTATAAAAGCGAACAATGCGGCAACGTGCCGGGCCGGTAAACGCAGGCGCCGGCGGCATTCCCGTCCTCAAGCCTTGCAGCCTATGTTCTTCCCGTCCAGTCCTTCGGCATTTTATGGCAGGCTTTTCCCACCCCGGCAAGCCTTTTCTCCCGGGAGCGGGCCCGCTTTGGGATAAAATTTCTATTTGACGGAGGGTCAAAAAATGAAATCCAAAAAAATCATCATGTGGTCAGCCGCAATAATGGCTCTTGGGGCCGTTATCGCAATTTTTGTGCTGCAAAATACAAACGGCTGCGCCACCCTCCAGGACAGGGAGCGCAGGCTAAGAGAGATCAGCAACCTGGGCGAGGCCGTCAACATAGAAGAGGAGCTCTTCATCGATGGCTATGTCGTAAGCGGTTATACCGCCAAGAACAACCGGTACGGGCTGGCTCTTTTTGCACCGGCGGCCAATGGCAGCTATGGATTCCAGACAAACGTCAACCGGGAAAGGGACCGCCTGGTGCTGTTATCCACCCTGATCGGCCACAAGCACTATGACATTTTTGGGCAAACAGGGCGAACCTGGATCATGCCGAAATAACCTATACCATCGGTGGAAGAACGGAAGAAACACTGATCCTGGACGCCGGGGACAATCAAATCATTTATACGGAGGCCCCCGCCCGGGATTATTCCGTCCATTATAT
>JAEXZK010000247.1 GCA_023451415.1 Bacillota bacterium
GTGTAGAGGACGATGGTCATGGCGGCCACGCCGTCTTCCCCCACCAGATCCATCATGGTCAGGTTAAAGAGGAAGGTGGTGACGCCGGTGGCGATGTTGGAGACCATCTCGGAGGAACCGTTTGAGGTGACCTCCCCCAGGATGCCCCAGTCCAGCCGGGGCCTGCGGAAGCGGAGGCCGGGGATCTTCCGGGCAAAATAGAAGAGAGGGAAGAAGCCCCCCAGGCAGCGGCTGATGGCGGTGCCCCATGCCGCGCCCCCGATCCCCATATTGCAGACCACAATAAAGAAATAGTCCAAAGTCAGGTTCAGCACCCCAGAGGCGATGGTCAGCCACAGGGCCAGCCTGGGTTTGCTGGCAGTGAGGAACAAGATGCTGAACACCATCTGGACAATATAGGGTACGGCAAAGAGAAAAAGGATGCGGCCATACTCCACGCAGTAGGGGAAAAGCCTGTGGCTGGCGCCCAGGAAGCCCATAATAGGGCGGAGAAAGCAGAGGACCAGCAGTGTGAGGACAGCCCCCACGGCGATGGAAAAGAGGGTGACCAGGGTAAAATCCTTCCGGGCCTCCTCCTTCCGGCCGGCGCCCAGCTTCCGCCCGATGACGGCGCTGCCCCCGGTCCCCAGCATGATGCCGATGCCGCAGACAACGGTGTCCACCGGCAGGACGATATTGATGGCGGAAAGGGCGTCGCTGCCCACAAAGCGGGAGATAAAAACCCCGTCCACCGCCGTGTACAGGGAGGTGAAGATCAGCATGACGATGGCCGGGATGGAAAAACGGAAAAGGGAAAGAAGGGTAAACTTTTGGGAAATGTTGCCGCTCATATGCAGGATGCTCCTTGACGTTTGATCTGACTTGACCTATCATAAGGTATAGGGTAACCCGATAGTCAAGGGGGAATGGCCAAATGATCCAAAAATTTTATCAGACCAGGGAATTTGCCGGCCTGTGCGGCGTCACCAAGCACACCCTGTTCCACTATGACCACATCGGCCTGCTGCGCCCCGCCAAAACCGACGCCAACGGCTACCGCTATTACACCGCCGACCAGCTGGACAAGATGCTTATTATTTCCACCCTGCGGGAGGCGGGGTCCACCCTGGCGGAGATACGGGACTATCTGGAGTGCCAGAACCCCCAGATGTTTTTATCGGTCCTGCGGGAAAAGCGGGCCTCTCTGGAGGAGGAAGCGGAGAAGCTCCGCCGGATGCACGCACTGCTCTCCGACGCCATCGCCTCCCTGGAGGACAGCCTGGAGGTGGATGTGGGCGTCATCCGCATCACCGAAAGCCCGGAGGAATACCTCATCGCCACCGGGACCCAGGCCGGGTGCGGAGAAGAAGAGGCCATGACGGCCGTCCAGGACCATATGTGGTACTGCACCCGGAAAAACCTCCCTGTGGGGCTCCACATCGGCTCCATCATCCACAAGGAGGACGCGGTATTGGAGGCCTTTGGGGAAAGCTTCTATTTCAGCCGGCTTTTGACCCGGGTGGAGGACGAGCGGCTGCTGATCAAGCCCTCCGGGACCTATGCCGTCATGTATCACAAGGGGAATTATGACACCCTGGGCAGGGCCTGCCGCTCCATGCTGGCCCGGCTGGCAGACCAGGGCTGGGCCGCGGGAGATATCTACGAGGAAGACACTGTGGACAGCTTTGCGGAGAGCAATCCGGATAACTACATCCTGAGGCTCTCCGTCCGGGTCTGGCGGGAAAAGGAAAAGCCATGAATTTGCCCCGGCGGGTCCCTTGCGGGGGCGGAAAGCCGGGTTTATAATGGTGCTATCATCTTTCAAAAAGGAGGCGGGGCCGGTGACCTATTCCCAGGCGCTGCGCTACATCCATTCCCTGGGGCGGGGCTACGGAGCGGAAAGCCATGACCGGATGCGGATACTGCTTTTCCTCCTGGGGGACCCCCAGAAGGGGCAGAAGTACATCCATGTGGCCGGTACCAACGGTAAGGGCTCGGTGACCGCCTACCTCTCCTCCATCCTCCGGGAGGCGGGCCTGCGGACAGGGAGCTTCACCTCCCCCTATATCACCGACTTCCGGGAACGGATGCAGATCGGCGGGCGGCCCATCTCCCGGAAGGCCCTGGCTTCCCTCACAGAGGAGGTAAAGGCCCAGGCCGACCGGATGGCCGACCAGGGGGAGCAGGTGACCCAGTTTGAATTTGTCACGGCCCTGGCCCTGCTGTGGTTCCGACGCCGGGGCTGCCAGGCTGCGGTGATAGAGGCGGGGATCGGAGGGCTGCTGGACGCCACCAACAGCATCCCCCGGCCTTTGGCGGCGGTCATCACCTCCCTGGACTATGACCACACGGCCCTCCTGGGAGGGAGCCTCCGGGAGATCGCCGACCACAAATGCGGCATCTTTACCGGCAAGGGAGGGTGCCCGGTGGTCTCCGCCCCGGGGCAGCGGGAGGAAGCCTGGAATACCATCGCCTGGCACGCCGCCCGGGCGGGCTGCGCCCTCTCCGCCCCGGACCTGGGAGACGCCCAGGTGGTGGAACGCTCCCTGGAGGGCACCCGGGTAAGATGGCAAGGCATGGAGCTTGCCATCCCCCTGCTGGGGGAATTCCAGATGACCAACACCCTCACCGCCGTGGAGACAGCCCGGCGGCTGGAGGAATCAGGACTGAAGCTTCCCCGAGGGGCTATTCTCCGGGGGATTGCCAAAGCCCGGCTGCCGGTGCGGATGGAGGTGCTGGGGCGGGAACCCCTGATCCTGGTGGACGGCGCCCATAACCCGGCGGGGGTGCGGGCTCTCCGGGAGAGCCTGACGGCCCTGGGGTTCCGCAGGCTCACCGCCGTGGTGGGGATGCTGGGGGATAAGGACTGCCGCCAGGCCCTGGAGGAGCTGCTGCCCTATGTGGGCCGGGCGGTGACCGCGCCGCCGGACAGCCCCCGGGCCCTGACGGGCCCCCAACTGGCGGAGCTGGCCGGAAGGTACTGCCCGGTACAGGCGGCTGACAGCTGTGCTCAGGCCCTTGAGATGGCTTTGGAGGACCCCGGGGACGGGGTGGTGGTTTTCGGCTCTTTGTTTTTGGCGGCCGAGGCCAGAGCCCTCCTCCTTCGACAGCATTTTTGAACAAGAAGGCTTATCCTTATGGAGTGATCTCCGGATAAGCCTTCTTTTTTTGCCCTTTGGGCGGCGCAAGTGCATAAAGGGCAGCGAAGCGGGCAATACTATCTGGAAACAGCAAAAGGAGGGGTCGGCTTTGCCTACCAAGATACATATGACGGACGACTTGATGACGGTCCAGCTCAGCGGGGAGATCGACCATCACAATTCACAAAAAATACGGGAGGATATTGATGGCCGCGCCCAGCGGGAGCTGCCCCAAACTCTGGTGCTGGATTTTGGAGGGGTGGAATTCATGGACTCTTCCGGCATCGGGCTGGTACTGGGCCGCTACCGGCTGATGCAGGACCTGGGGGGCAGCCTGCGCCTGGAGAATGTCCCGCTCCATATCAAAAAAGTGATGCGGGTGGCGGGTATAGAGAACCTCTGCATCACCGGCAAGGCCGAGAAAAAGGACAAGGGAGGCAAATGCGATGAAAATGGAAAATAAAATGCGGGTGGCCTTCCCCAGCCGTTCGGTAAACGAGGCCCTGGCCCGGACGGTGGCGGCAGCCTTCGTGGCGGCGGCTGACCCCACGGTGGACGAGCTGTGCGACATCAAAACAGCGGTGTCCGAGGCCGTCACCAACTGTATCGTCCACGGCTACCGGGACACCATAGGCCAGGTCTACATAACGGCGGCCATGTACCCCGACAACCGGGTGGTCATCAAGGTCCGGGACACTGGCTGCGGGATCGAAGATGTAAAGCAGGCTATGGAGCCGCTTTTTACCACCTGCACCACTGGGGAGCGGGCCGGCCTTGGCTTTGCCGTCATGGAGGAATTGATGGACAAGGTAAAGGTGCGCTCTACCCCCGGAAAAGGCACCACAGTGATCATGGAGCGGAAACTGACCTCAAAAGAGTAATGATAAATATATAATATACTTATAGTATAAAATGGGGGTGGGGGAGTTTGCCGGCAGAGATCGCGGAACGCCTGGACCGCAACGCCATGGTGGAGCAGAATCTGGGCCTTGTTCACTCCTGCGCCCACCGGTTTAAGGGCCGGGGCATCGAATATGACGACCTGTTCCAGGCCGGGTGCATGGGGCTGGTAAAGGCCACCGACGCCTTTGACACCCAGCGGGGCGTGATGTTTTCCACCTACGCCGTGCCGGTGATCCTGGGGGAAATCCGGCGCCTTTTCCGGGACGGGGGCACCGTTAAGGTCAGCCGCAGCATCAAGGAGCTGGGGGTAAAGACCATGCGGGCCAAAGAGCAGCTTAGCGGCGTCCTGGGCCGGGAACCCACGGTCAGCGAGGGGGCCGGGGCCATGGACAGGCCGGTGGAGGAAGTGGCGGAGGCCCTGGCTGCGGCCACGCCGCCCCTGTCCCTCACCGAGGACGACGACGAGGGCGGCGGCCAGATCGACCTGCCGGTGGACTCCCCGGAGGAACGCCTGGCCGACCTGCTTTCCCTCAAGCAGGTGCTGTCCTCCCTGGAGGAGGGGGACAGGCGGCTCATCATCCTGCGGTATTACCGGGGACAGACCCAGACGGAGACAGCCAAGGTGCTGGGGATGACCCAAGTGCAGGTGTCCCGCCGGGAAAAGAAAATTTTGCAGTACTTCCGGCGGCAGATGCTGGAATAATACCCTCCCATTGACAAAGGGAAACTCGCCTGCCAGCGCTTAAAACCGTCGCCGGCTTTGTTCCCGGGTTTGGCGGGCTGTCGTCCAGCAACGGGGAGAACGATGCCATCCGCTGTTTTTGCCTGGAAAAACCGGGCTTCCCTTTGTCCACCGAGGGTAGAGTTATAATTAGGAACCCCGGAGGTGCTTTCAGCCTCCGGGGTCTTTCCAAAGAAAAAAGAAGCCGTCCCCCGCTGCAAGTCAGGGGGACGGCCGCTTTTTCATGGAAATACACAGCAAATTTGCAACATGTCATTTTTGCCCCTGGAGGCGCTCCTCAATAATAGACAAGGCCTCATGTGCAGGAAGGCCCATACCTGGCGACGCCTATTCCAGCAGCATCCGGTCGTTATCCAGCTCCCGGGCCACCTTGGCCTTAAAAACCTCCAGCAGCCGGGGCACAGTCATACCGTCCCGCTCCGCTCCCTGAAGATCCAGGACGATGCGGCCGCCGTCCATCATAATGGTGCGGCTGCCCAGGGACAGGGCGGAGGAGATATTGTGGGTGATCATCATGCAGGTGATCTTCTTTTCCCGGACGATATCCCGGGTGATGTCCAGTACCTTTTCCGCGGTGGCGGGGTCCAGGGCGGCGGTGTGCTCAT
>JAEXZK010000235.1 GCA_023451415.1 Bacillota bacterium
CGGCAGCTTCTGTCCCCATTCCGGGCCGCCCCGGGGCTGGGTTATTATGCGGCGGCCGCCGCCGTGCCGGTGCAGAGCGGATGGGTGAGTCTTGTCCTTCTCAAATCCCAGGCGGACGAGCAGGCGGAGATCCTCCGCCTCCGGTGGATCTTTGGCGGCCTGGTGGCCCTGGCCTGCCTTTTGCTTTGGGCCTTCGCCTGGCTCTTTACCGGGCGGGCGGTCCGCCCCATCGAGGAGAGCAGGCGGCGGCAGATGGAGTTTGTTTCCGCCGCTTCCCACGAGCTTCGCTCCCCTTTGGCCTCCATCCGCACCAGCGCGGAGGCCATCGAAGGGGCCCCTCCTGACAAGCGGGCCCGGTTTTTGCACGCCATCGGCAGCGAGTGCGCCCGGATGTCCCGGCTGGTGGGGGATATGCTCCTCCTGGCCGGGGCGGACAACAGCACCTGGTCGGTCCATTGGGAGGAAACAGAGCCGGAAACCCTGGTGCTGGGCGTGGTGGAAAGCTTTGAGGGCCGTATGACGGCGGCGGGCGTGAGCCTGAGGGTCATGCTGCCGGACCAGCCTCTGCCGCGGTGCCGGTGGGATGGCGCCCGGGTGGAGCAGGTGCTGACCGTCCTGCTGGACAATGCCCTCAGCTATACCCCCAGGGGCGGCCGGGTAATGGTGTCGGCGGACCGGTGCCGGGGCGGCGTGCGCTTCACGGTGGCTGATAACGGCCCCGGCATCCCTCCGGAGGACCGGGAGCGGATATTCCAGCGGTTTTACCGCAGGGATGAGTCGCGGAGCCGGAAGGAGCACTTCGGGCTGGGCCTCTCCATTGCTTGGGAGATCGTCTCCCTGCACCGGGGCAGGATCTGGGTGGAGGATGCCCCGGAGGGCGGGGCCGCGTTCATCTTCACCCTGCCGGAGGGCTGACGGCGGGACATCCAAAAAGGCCGGGGCATCCAAAGGATGCCCCGGCCTTTTTGACCCCGCCTGCGGAAAGGGACGGCAGGGACGTTTTTTACGGGAAGATATGGGCCAGGAGCTCATAAAGGAGGGCCAGCAGCCGGAGAAACAGCCTCCAGAGGAGAAACGCCGCCGGCCCGCTCATTGGATCAGCTTGGAGTAGGCCCGGGCGGTGATCAGATAGGCCAGGACATAGACCGCCCCAAAGGCAAGGGCCGTCAGGCCAAAGGCTGTCAAAATGAGCCCCAGGTCGTCGATCCGCAGTATGCCCAGCAGCTTGATGAGGATCGGCACCGCAAAAGCCATGTGGACCAGCGCCCCGGCCAGGGGGAGGAAAAAGACCAGGAGGATCTGCCGCCGGACCGTGCTCCGGGAGAGGGCCTCATCCATCCCCACCTGGCGCATCACCAGGAAGCGGGCCCGATCCTCGTAACCCTCGGTGACCTGCTTGTAATACATCACCAGAACAGTACAGCCGAAGAAAACAATGGAGAAAAAGAGGCCCAGGAAGATGAGGGTGCCGAACTCAGTGATGATGACCTCCGGGGGGAGGCTGGTCAGGTCGAGGCCGACACCCTCAAGCTTGGGCGGGTCCCGGAGGAGGGCCATCACCTGGCCGTAGCCCGCCCAGACCGCCGCCACACAGGACATGGCCACCAGCACCATGGTGCCGAAGATGCAGATGTTGACCAGGCCCGCGGCGTTCTTGCGCATCCGGTGGATCATCCCCGACAGGGTGACAAAGTTGCAGGGACGGTAGTAGAAGCTCTTGCGGCGGCGCAGCGCCTTGAGGAGGAAGCTGCTCCCGGCGGTAAAGACCCCATAGGTCCCGGCGATGACAAGGATGACGGCCAGCAGAAAGACCATCAGCAGCATTCCGTCCAGCCGTGCCGTCAGGGAGAGGTAATAGCCGCCCCCCAGACAGAAGACGCCTAGGACGGCCACAAGGGGGACCAGAGGGGAATCCTTTTCCCCTTTCTGGGGTTCCTGGAGGAGGGAGGCCGGCGTCACCACCGACACCCGGAAAAGGTTAAAAAGGAGGCAGGCCGCAAAAATCACCGCAAAGAGGCGGACCGTATGGGCCACCGGCGTCCAGGAGAGCCGGTAGGACATGTCCACCGGCGCGCCCAAAAGATTCAGCAGGAGCAGGTAGAGAAGCCTGCCCAGGGCCGCCCCGGCCAGCAGCCCCGCCGCCAGGCTGGCGCCCAGGCAGAGGAGGGCCTCCCACAGCATGATCCGGGCCACATGGCGGCGCTCCATCCCCAGAAAGCCGTAAAGGCCCAGCTCCCGCTTCCGGCGCTTCATGAGGAAGCTGTTGATGTACCAGAGAAAAGGGGCGCAGATAACGGGCATAACATACATCCCCACCCCCATCAGCCCCTGGAGATAGTTCCCGTAGGGGATGTTGTGGCCAAAGGTCTCGGCGGTGGCAAAGAAGGAGACCGTGTAATAGACAAATACCATCAGGGAGGAGGCCACCAGAAAGGGAAGATAGAGAATGGCGTTCTTACTCAGGTTCTGGAAAGCCAGCCGCAGATAGAGCCCCTTACGCATCCCGGACATCTCCCCCCTGGAGCACCGTCAGGGTGTCGGAGGTTTTTTGGTACATGGCCTCGTCGCCGCAGTCCCCCCGGTAGACCTGGTTGAACAGCCTGCCGTCCTTGATGAAAAGGACCCGCCCCGCCCGGCTGGCGGCCTGGAGACTGTGGGTGACCATGACGATGGTCTGTCCGGCGGCGCTGAGCCGGGCGAAGATGCCCAGCAGCTGGGCGGAGGAGCGGGAATCCAGAGCCCCGGTGGTCTCGTCGGCCAGCACCAGGCGGGGACGGGTGATGAGGGCCCGGGCCACGGCGGCCCGCTGCTTCTGCCCGCCCGAGACCTCGTAGGGATATTTGTCCAGGATGTCGGCGATGCCCAGGCTTTGGGCAAGGGGAGCCAGCCGGCTTTCCATCTCCCGCCAGTCCTGGTTGGCCAGCACCAGGGGGAGAAAGATGTTGTCCCGGATGGAGAAGGTGTCCAGAAGGTTAAAGTCCTGGAAGACAAAGCCCAGGTGCTCCCGGCGGAAGGCGCAGATCTCCCGGTTGGGGATGCGGGTCACGTCCTTCCCCTCCAGCAGGATCTGGCCGCTGGTAGGCTTATCCAGGGAGGCCAGGATGCTCAGCAGGGTGCTTTTGCCGCTGCCCGACTCCCCCATGACGGCCAGGTATTCCCCCTCTTCCACCAAGAAGGTGATGCCGTCCAGGGCTTTCACCTGGCTTCCGCCAAAACGGGTGGTATAAACTTTTTTTAGGTTTTTGACCTCCAACAGGGGCATGGGAACGATTCCTCCTTTTTCATACCCCGGGCACACAGGGAAGCATGGATAGGCAGAGGGCTCTCCGCGGCCTCCCCCGGCAGGAGAAGTTGGAGGAAGCCAGGGGGAGGCGCGCCGCCTTTGTGCACAAAGGGTAAGATTCTGGAAAAAGTATACCCCGCCGGGGCGGGAGCCTGCCATCGATTCTCCTTACAAAACAGGGCGGAAGCTTACACTTTTGTCACCTTTGTCAGTCAGCCGGGGCTGACAGCTGTTCCTGACTCAGATCCACCAGGAAACGGCTGCCCTCTCCAACCCTGGATTCGGCCCATACCCGGTGCCCCAGGCTGCAAAGGATGCGGCGGCAGAGATAGAGGCCGATGCCGGTGGACTTGTGCTCCTCCCGGCCGTTGTGCCCGGTGAAGCCGCGGTCAAAAATCCGGGGGAGGTCCTCGGCCAGGATGCCGATGCCGTTGTCCTCCACCGCCAGCACCCCGGGCAGATCTGGGCAGAGGCCGATGCGGACGCGGCCCCCGGCGGGGGTGTATTTGAGGGCGTTGGAAAGGAGCTGCTCCAGGGCGAAGCCCAGCCATTTTTCATCGGTGACCACGTTTCGCTCCAGCTCTCCCAGCTCCAGGGAGATGTCCCTGCCGATGAAGATGACGGCGTATTTTTTCACAGTCCCGCGGACGATCTCCCCCAAGGGGTGCTTCCGGAGGATCAGGTCGGCGGAGAGGCTTTCCAGACGCAGGTAGTGGAGGACCATCTCGGCGTACCGCTCCACCTTAAAGACCTCCTGCTCCAGGGCCCGGGGGTCCGGCTCCGGGGCACGGAGGAGCAGATGCAGAGCAGAAAGGGGCGTTTTGATCTGATGGGCCCACAGGGTGTAGT